>JAQUXC010000010.1:0-17285 GCA_028692545.1 Patescibacteria group bacterium
TTGGAACACTCCTTATGAATGGCTAAATTATTACAATTTTAAAAGAATACATTTAACCCTTAACGGACTTACTCCTCATGAAAAGTATTTAGAAAGTGTAACCCTTGACTGTTAACTGTACATACAATAAATATGTAAAAATATAACTAAATACCTTTAAAAATAGTTGTATAGTCTAGAAATAGGATGATATAATAAATTTAATTAAATATTGATATAAAAAATGAATCTCCAGACAAATCTTGATCAAATCTACGGAATTGGTCCAAATATATACAAAAAACTTCAAAAACTCGGACTTTCAAAAGTTGAAGATATGCTTTTTTATTATCCGTTTAGATATGATGATTATTCCAAAATAAAAAATATAAGCGAATTAAACGATGGTGAAACAGCAACTGTAAAAGGAAAAATAATCCATATAGCCAACAAACGAGCAAAAACAAAAAAAATGAACATTACAGAGGCTATTTTGGAAGACAAAACAGACCAAATCCAAATTGTATGGTTCAATCAACCATTTATAATAAAAAACTTAAAAATTGGTGATGAAATATTTGTATCAGGAACAATAAAAAAATCACTCCTCGGCTTTTCATTTGTAAGCCCAACTTATGAAAAAGTACAAGCCAGTACAACTCATACTGCAAGAATAGTTCCAATTTATCCAAGCACAGAAAAGCTTACTCAAAAACAAATAAGGTATATTATCAAACAATGTATTCCGGCTTCATATTTATTAGAAGATATACTGCCAAATGAAATTGTAAATGAAGAAAAATTTATAGAGTTTGATGAGGCAATAAGACAAATTCATTTCCCAGAAAATTATGAAACTTTAAAAAATGCAAAAAATAGACTTTCATTTGATGAAATATTTACACTACTTTGTATTTCCAAAAAGATAAAAAATGAAAATGAAAAACAAAATGCATATGAGATAAAATTCAATGAATATGAAATACAAAAATTTGTAAAATCATTACCATTTGATCTCACAGATGATCAAAAAAAATCAGCCTGGCAAATATTTCAAGATATGCAAAAAAATATTCCTATGAATAGATTACTTGAAGGAGACGTTGGGAGTGGAAAAACAATAGTAGCTCTTATGTCAGCATACAATACAATATTAGACAAATATCAAGCATCATTGATGGTTCCAACTCAAATATTAGCAAAACAACATTTTGAAAATATTATAAAATACTTAGAAAAAGAAGATATTAATATTGCATTATTTACAAATAAAGATAGAAAAATATATAACGGCAAAAAACAAATAGCTATTATACCTAGTAAAAAAGTCATAGCAGAAAAAATAAAAAATCATGAAATAGATTTTGTAATAGGTACGCATTCTATAATACAAAAAGATATAAAATTTAAAAAATTAGGACTTATAATAGTAGATGAGCAACATAGATTTGGGGTAAAACAAAGACATGAACTCATGGAAAAATCAAAATCCAAAAAATCTCCACATTTTTTATCAATGACAGCAACTCCAATTCCAAGATCACTTGCTCTTACAATTTTTGGTGATTTGGATATTTCAAGAATTACACAAAAACCAATTGGAAGAAAAGAAATTATTACAAAGCTCATTGAGCCAAAAAATAGAACAAAAGCATATGAGTTTATATACAATCAAATTAATCTTGGACGACAAATATTTGTAGTTTGTCCTCTTATAAATGAATCTGACAAACTTGGAGTAAAATCCGTAATGACAGAATATGAAAAATTAAATAATGAAATATTTCCAAATATTGAAATAGCATATCTTCATGGAAAAATGAAGGAAAATGAAAAGAAAAAAGTTCTAGATGATTTTGGAGAAAACAAAATTAAAATTCTTGTTTCTACCTCTGTAATAGAAGTTGGAATAGATTACAAAAATGCAAACATTATGATGATAGAAGGTGCGGATAGATTTGGACTTGCATCACTTCACCAATTTCGAGGAAGAGTTGGCCGTGGAGAATATCAATCATTTTGTTTTTTATTTACTGACAATACTAATCCTCTTACAAAAAGAAGATTGGATATTTTGACAAGTACAAATGATGGTTTTAAACTAGCTGAATATGATTTAAAATTTCGTGGAAGTGGAGATGTTTATGGTGAAAAACAATCAGGATTTATGACACAAATAAAATTAGCTGACTTATCAAATTTTGAACTCATCAAAAAAGCTCAAAAATGGACAAATATAATATTTTCCAAAAACACTAATTTAGACAATTATCCATTATTAAAAGAAAAACTTTCAAAAATTTCAAACAATATTCACCTAGAATAGCTTTACATAATCCTTCAAATATGATTAGATAATATAATTTATTCGAAAAAGGAGGATAAATGTTAATAGATATACTTATCTATTTTACAATTACTGTTATTACAACAGGTGTTGTATTTCTTGGAATACCCACGATAAGTACATCTATTGCACTTATCGCTGGATATTATTTAAAGACTCCAATATTTGTTGGTTTATCAATAAGTATTGGAAGTGGAATTGGCTCTGTCTTAGCACAAAGAGCTGGACAAAAGTTTTTTGAGGCAAAAAACATTAAAGAATCCAAACTTAAAACATGGATTGAGTATTTGGGAAAAAAATACCAAAAATACTTATTTCCATTTATAGTTTTTATCTCTGTCATTGGAATGCCAAGCTCTTGGCTTTTATGTTCAGTGGCTAAAGACTATTCTAAAAGAAAAATATTCATCATTCAAGTTACAACAAGATGTATATATTTTTCTTTTTTATCTTATTGTGTTGAAAATCGAATAGAGATAATAAACATAATACAAAATGTTATAAAATAAAAGCTCTGGATAAATACAATGCCAGAGCTTTTAAATTTATATAAAAAAAATTATTTTACTAAATATTTTTCCAAATCTTTTATATTTTCTACTTCAATAAGATTTACACCTTTTACATCTATTTTTTTATCAAATTTTGAAACTATAATATTTTTAAATCCCAAGGCAATTGCTTCTTTTATTCTTTCCTTTGTTTTTGGTACTGACCTTACCTCTCCACTTAGACCGAGTTCGCCAAAAACAATTGTACTTTCTTTTGTGTTCTTGTCATAATATGCAGACATTATTGCCATAGCTACTGACAAATCTAGCGATCTATCATTTACCTTAAAACCACCTGTTAAATTTATATAAATATCATAAGAGCCCAAATTCATATCGGCCCTGGTGGACAATACTGCAAGTAATAATTCCAAACGCTTCTGATCAAATCCAGAAGTAGTACGTTTTGGATAACCGAAGTTTGTTTTGTTTATAAGTGCTTGAAGTTCAAGCATAAGTACTTGATTTCCATCAACAATTGAAGTAATAATTGTTCCTTTTGTCTCTCCTTTCAAACTAGATAAGTATATATTTGATGGATTTATAACTTTTTTAAATCCGGTTTTTGTCATTTCCAATACTTCAGAATTGTCTGTGCTTCCATATCTATTTTTTATAATCCTAAGCATTCTATATCTGTTCAATCTATCTCCTTCCAAACTCACAACACAATCGACTAAATGCTCAAGCGCTTTTGGTCCAGCGAGATCACCTGACTTATTTACATGACTTACTATCAAAATTGCCATATTCAATTTTCTAGCAATTTCCATAAGTTTTACAGTGCATGCTCTTACTTGACTTACCCCTCCAGCATCAGAATCTATATCACCTGTATAAATAGTTTGAATAGAATCAACAATTAATAAATCTGGCTTTGACTTTAGTGATGCTGATAAAATTACTTCCAAACTATTTTCTGCTAAAAATTGTAAATTTTTTACTTTTATATTTAATCTATCAATACGGGACTTTACTGAAGATGCAGTCTCCTCTCCTGAAATATATAATGTCTTAAATTTATCAGATAATATCTGAGAAATAATAGTAGACTTTCCAATTCCTGGCTCACCACCAAGTAAAACAAGTGAACCTTTTACAATTCCGCCACCTATTGCAATATCAAAAGAATCAAAATCAGTTTTCAATTTTTGATTTTCGCTATTTGATATTTTTGATAAGTCTATAAAATCAATTTTCACATCTTTTAAAATATTTTCCTTTTCTTTTTTCTCTGAATTTGTAATGACTTCTTTTTCCAAAGTTCCCCAAGAACTACACTCACTACATCGTCCTGACCATTTTGGAAATTGTGCTCCACACTTAGAACATGAGTATACTATTTTCATATCAATTTCTATTGATTAATACGTGATCTTATTTGATCCATATTTAAACAAGGACATGCCTTGGGAACACCTAATTCATTATGACCAACCACCATATTTTTTGGAATATCATATTTACTTTGTAGTCTCTTTATCTCATTTATTAATGCAACTAATTGTATTTCTTTTATCGTTTCATTATTAACAGCAGTAACAAGGTCTTGATTAGAAGTATGCCTATTAGATTGCCACTCTGCACAACCAGAATATGACACACCAACACTTTTACTATTATAATTTGTAGCATGTGCACCAACTTTATCATCACCTCTTCCATCTACAACACGACCATCCCTTTCTATATACCTATTATAACCTATACCCCCTCTCCAACCCAAACTAAGGTGATAATTATTTACAGCATCTCTAGTCATAATACCAGCTGCTGTATGTATAATAATATATTCTGTTCTATTCCTAATTGCAGAGGCAGAATTTAGCTCAGAACTAGTTCCTTCTGGTATTTCTACTGGTTCTATTATGCCTACATTTAAAGATTTTGTTACAACAAGATTAGGATTTATTGTTTTTAGTAATAAGAAAGAACCAAGCGTAATTACAAGTCCTATGATAGCTCCAACTATACGCTCTTTTGCTTCACCTATTTTTGATTCATTTCCACCCGCTGATACCCACTGAAATCCACCTATCATTATTACTATTACAGCCATTACTCCAGCTAAATAAAGAACATAATTATATACAGCGGATATATACGTTGCCAATAAGTCTGGGCTTATCTCAACCTCATCCTGAAATCCTGGAATAGGGACTTCTGGTTTAAACAAATTTTTCTTAGCTTCAGATTCTGTATTAGCTTTACTAACACAGCATAGACCAGTTTCACATTTAGCGGGATCAATTTTTTCATTATCAGTAGAACATGAAGTTTTACAAGTTCCACCTTTCAATTTACAAAGTGATACACAACAATTATATCCTTCAGTACAATTAGACCATTTATTACCTAGAGAATTTTTATTTCCAAGATCTCTCTCATACAAAGCATTACAAGAAGTTTTACAAGTATCCCAACATACTTCTCTTCTGTATTCATTACTTATTTGTTGATTATTATATTGTTGAATAGCATCTTGTTCCTGTTGCCAATCTGGACTATATATTGTTTGCTCACCATTCGTAGGATTATAATATATTTGCTGTCCATTGGCATCATAAAAATAATCTTGTTGAGCAAACACAATAGGAAATGGAAATAATATAAAAATAAACAAATAAATTAAATATATAACAAATTTTTTCATAAAGAATTATTTTATTAAATTACTTATAATAATATCCAACTTTTCAAAATTTATTTCTTCAGTATATCTATCTTGATTTACAAAAATTGCAGGAATATCTTTTATATTTAACACATAAGCTTCATTTATATTATATTCTATATCAACAAGATACCTTTGGGATTGATAACATGACAAAAAATCAGTAAGAGGAATATTTAATTCATTTGCTATATTTTTATACAATTCAAAAGAATAATGACCTTGATTTTCCAAAAGTTTGGCTTGATACTCCCAATATTTTTCACTAGGAAGAGCGCATCTTGCAGCAAGTGCGGCTGCCTTTGCAAAATAGTGATTTGGAAGTGGTAAATCTTTCCATACAAAATTTACTTTATCTGGATATTTCAATATAATTTGATCAATAATACCAAGAATATTCTTTACATTTTCTAGTTCATAATCTGCAAATAAATAAATAGTAACTGCTGTATTCAATTTTCCTTTCACCGGATCATTTTCAAAATTAGATAAAACATAATTTTCTGTTGTAATACTTTCGATAACTTCATTTGTATTTTTTGTTTTCAAAATTTTAAAACTTGAAACAATATTATAAATTAAAAATGAAAAAAATATCACAATAAGAAAAAATACTGACATTGATAAAAGTTTATTTTCTTTTTCTTTCATATATTTATATTATATCCAGCTAAATTAAAATCACTTTAAATTTATATCATATAAATATCCAGATGATTCATCTGTATAATATATTTTATCATCACCTTTATTTGAATAAATTTTTCCAATACTCACTCTATTGTTACCCACAATTGGTTTAGCGACAAGTTCTTTTCTACCATTTAATATATTTATCTTATAAATACTATAAGGAATATCTTTTGCTAATTCCTTATACCAACCACTTCCTTCTGGCAAATAATCTGGTACTGCACAATAAACAATTTGATCATCACTTTTACTAAAGTCACATTTATCAATCCAAGTATTTAGATTAATTGGCATTTTACCATAGCCTAATTGATTACTGTAACCATTTGCAATCCATAATGTCGGGGAAAAATCACTACTGCTACTAAAAACATTGTATAAAATTTTATCTCCCTTTGGACTCCACTCTACTTCAAAACCTCTACCATCTACAGTAAGTGATTTCAAATTTTTATTATTTGGATTTATAAAAAATATTTCTTGCCTTTCTCCATCATAATATTCCCTATATGTCGCAACAATTTCATTATCTGGGCTCCAAACACTTTGAACATCAGCTGCTTTTTCTCCTATCGGTTCTACAAATTTCATATTAGCACCATTTGAATCTGACATGGTTATATAATTAAATTCTGTTCTATTGTTAGAATCAACCCATTTGGCAGATATTTTATCACTCACCGGTGAAAAAATAAAATCTCTCATATCAGATGGAAGTGTAGCTATTTGTCTATCTTTTTCAAAATCATACAATACATTACTTCTATCTGGATATGTCATTATAGCTTTATCTCCATTACTAGACCAGGAAACATTATCAACTGCTATGAATTTGTTATCAGAAAGTCTTTTTATTTTTCCATCAGAAGATATCGTAAAAAATGCCTGCTTATCTCTATCATAATAATTAATACCATTATTAGTTTTATTAAAAGAACCTAATTCAATATTTTGAGAAATCAAAAGATTTGACTCTACAAACCCTCCCTTTGCAATTTTATCAATAACTTCTTTTTTATTTATAGTATCATCTTTTTGCACTATAGCTGTAGTTCCAGAACCACCTACTTGCACATTTACATCTCCTGTACCAATTGTAGGTAATGTACCTTGTTGTCCTGTTGATTTAGTTGGAATTATAGGGATATTTTTTTGTTTGAAAAATATAGCATATATAAAATACGTAACCACAAAAATAACCACTACAAATAACAATATTAATAAGATTTTTTTTAAATTTGTTTTATTCATTTCTATTTTATAATAAATCTTTTATAAGATTAGCAATAAAATTAAAATCACTTAAATACCCTATTGGATCTGTAAATATACGCCAAATTTCAGCCAATTTACCAGCTCTTACAATTAATAATATAAGAACTGTTGCTATACAACCTACTACAAACCACAAAAAAGCATCAACACCCAATACAACAAAAGGAACGATACTAGACTTTTCTTTGTTTTTTATTATCTCTTTTATGTTTATAGTATCTGGCACTGAAAGTGATACAAATTTTGGAAATATTCTAAAACTTCCTATATATTTACCAATAAAATGTATTGGCCACCAAGCAAGAATAGATAAGCCAAAAGTATAACCAACTATTTCTGGATCTCCAGTTGCTTTATATAATCCATAACTCAATATTCTTCCGCCATCTTCTACCTTTTTTTCCACTTCAGATACTTTTGTTTTTAATTGATTTAATCTTCTATTCAATAATCTTGCTTTCTGAATTTTTCCAGCATTTGTCAAATTTTCATCTTCTTGAGCCTGAGCTTGTTGATTATCTTCTTGATTCTGATTTCTATATTCTGGTCTTTTATTCATCTCACCAGTGTAATCTGGATTATTATCATACGCTAAGTTACCATCATAACTATTTGAATTATTTGATCTCGAATTTTGATTTGGAAAATCTATAACAGTCATAATATTATTTCAATATAAAAGAATCAACTAACCATTTATCTTCTTCTTTCAACAATTCTAATTCAGCATCACCATAACTTACACTTCCAGAATTATCTATTTTTTGAAAATTTATCAAAACTTTTGCACTAGAATTATCAGAACTTATAAGTTTTGTATTCATAACCTTTGTGGTAACTCCATAATATCCATTATATCCATCTTTTAACTGTTCTGTGTTAATAGAAAAATCTTTTATACTATTTTTCATATCATTGGTTGCATATACGTATGCAGTTACAAAATTATTTTCTTTATTATCAGTAGACCAGCTACCAAATCTCTCCAAAAAATTTCTAGCGACACTGACAACATTTAAATTCAAATTTTCATCTTTTGCTGATATCATTTCTAAATTTTCATTTTTTTCCTCTGTTTTTTGTACATTTGTATTTATAGGAACAGAATTATCAATATTCCTTGTATTTAGATTAATTAATTTTTTATTTAGTTTATCTCTAAATAAAACCACAAAAAATATTAAAAGAATAATAATTATAGATACTATTATCAAAATTCTAATTTGTTTTTTATTCATACTATTTTTGTTCAGTTTAACCAGTTAATCTGGCCTTAACTGAAATATTTAAAATTATTTCTTATTTTCTTCATTAAATTCTCTCTTAGCATCCTCTATTTCAAGTAATTGTCTAGGATCTGAAGTTATAAGCTGATCTTCTGTATAAGATGCTTCTACCTGAATAGCAACATGCTTATTTCCAGCAAAAAATATTCCCTGACCAACCTTACCTTGTAATAAAAGATATTTTTCTTCTTCAGTAAGCATAAAAGTTTTCTGAATTACATCTATAGAGGCTGGAGATTGTTTAAGTAATAATTGAAGAGAAGAATTTGTAACTATAGCTTGTCCATAAGGAGAATTTAAAAAATCATTTACATCCTGAGTAATAGTAGTAACACCTAAATAATATTTTCTACACCTTTTTACAAGTGCATATATAAATTTTGCACTATCCTCGTGTTGCATAAGCCACCAAGCCTCATCAATAACCAATATTCTCTTTTTTACTTGAGATCTAACCAAATTCCATATATATGTGATAATAGTATAAATTGCTATAGGTCGAAGCTCATCCTCTAAATCTCTAACACTAAATACTACTAATTGATTTGTGGTATTTACATTTGTAGGACTATTAAATAATCCAGAAAAAGTACCTTGTGTATATTTTTTAACTCTCTGGGACAAATCTTCTCCACCTTCCATACCATTTAAAACTTCCTCAAAATCACTCATAAGAGGTGGATCTATATTATCCAAATCAGAATCTGCCGTAATATCCTTTCTAGCATAAGTCTCAAGCAATGCACGATCAACTATAGAATCTTCTAAATGAGATAATTTTCCCACCATAAGCCTAATAAGTCCTTTTAGCGTAATAATAGCACTTCTTATTATATCAGCTGACTTCATATCTTTTGTAAGTCCTTTTGGTAGATCAAAAGGATTTACCTTGCTATCTGAATTTAGTGACAAATTTATATAAGTTCCACCAACAGCTTCTGATAAATGCTCATATTCCTTTTCTGGGTCAATAATAACAACATCAGTACCCATCATAAGACTTCTTAAAACTTCTAATTTTATAGCATAAGATTTACCAGCACCAGATGTGGCAAAAACAACCGCATTTGCATTTTGAAGTGAAAATCTATCAAACAATATAAGACTGTTATTGTGTCTATTTATTCCATAAAGTATTCCGTCATTACTTGTAAGTTCAGACGATATAAAAGGAAAAGATGCAGAAGCAGGACTAGAATTCATATTATTTACTATATATAATTCATCATTTCCAAGAGGAAGTGTTGAATTAAATCCTTGTTTTGTTGTAAATAAAGATCTTTTAGTAAATATTAACTTTGATCCAAAAATATTTTCTATAGTTTCAACCCTTTTCGTTAGAGATTCCTTATTATCAGCATAAACCGTAATGTAAAATCCTGTCTGAAAAAATTTTTCAGTTCCTTGCGTTAAACTATCTCTCAAATTTTCTATATCAGAAAGTGCTGTTTGTCTAGTTGGATCACGAGGTGCTCCTTTCTCGGAGTCTGCCATCAATTGTGCTTCTAAATTACCTACTTTATTTCTTAATTTTTTTAAAATTTTCTCAGACGCTACAGGATAATAGTATATAGCAACATCAAGTGGAATAGAATAATTAATAACAGATGCAAACCATCCAACTCCTATATATCTAGGATAAGCAATAATATATATAGTAGACAAGTATTGATCTCCTAAACGCAAAAAACTACTTTCAACTTTCATCGCAGATGGTGCTATTAAATCCTTTATAGATATTCTCCCCTGTCTATATATTTTTTCAGCTTCTAAAAGAGAGATGTTATCAATATTATCAAAACTATCTTCTTTTTTTGTAGCAGTCTTGTTTTCTATTAAAGATTCTTGTATTTCTTTTTTTTGAAACATTATTTTAATTATCAATTTTTACTTTTGATATATCATTTAATTTTTCATTCTTATATATTGATGGATTATAAGAATTATAATATAACTCAACCAAACTAGCAGTATCTAAAATCACTGCTTGCAAATTCATAGAAGATAATCCTTCTTGAATCTGTGCCACTCTTCTAAATAATTGTTCTTTATATTCTTCAAAAAACTTTTTTTTCATTCTGATATTTTTTGCTGCAGAAAATAAATTTGACGTCTTTGAAAAAAAGGATTTCTTTGTATTTGATAAGGTGGAATATGGAATGATCATAAAAAACTTTTTTGTCATTATAGATTGCAATTCAAGAAGTTCATTGACAAATTGCAAATAATCAAGAGTTTGCATTCTTAAAAGTTCGTTAGTTTGTTGTTTTGCTAATTTATCTAATTTTAATAAATATTCATCTATATCCAAATTACGAGATTGTATAACGATTTGAATTGGATAAGTCAAGGAATTTAAAAATGAGTAATAACCACTTATAATAGCTTCTTGTTCATCACTATTTTTTAAAGCAAAATTTACAGAAGATACCATTAAAACCGCTCTAACAGTACCATCTTTTAAAATGATAGTATTATCTCTAATATCAGCTATTTCCAAAACATCTAGAGTAGAATTTTTTGTTGGAACCTTCTTTTTATTCATAATATAAAATTAAATTGTTTTGTTTGCTATTACCTTTTCATCAAATAATTTCTTGTCTTCTAATTCACCTACGTACACCCCACCTGTATCAATTATCAAGGAAACCTCTGAAAGTTTTTTTCTAGAAAAATTTTTTGGAGAAAAAACATAATCATCTATTGTTTCTATTTCCTCTTTTATATCTTTAGAACTATCTTCTTTTTTTTGCCATACACATAGCTTTGGAACTTTGAAAATATAAAACAATAAATCTACAAAAAACTCGTGAAAAATTTTTCCATTTATTTTCACAAAAGCAACAACTATTACTGTAGATGATATAAAAAAAGACTGAAATATAAAAAGTGAAAAATCAGAAAATTTATAAGACAAAAATATAAACATTGAACCTATCACACAGACAATAAATTGTCTAACTGTAATAGGACCTATTATCTTATCTTCTACATCTATAAATTGTGGTACTACAAAACGATCCATATATTAAAATTTTATTTTTTTATTTAAATCTGATATAGCACTAAACTCTTCTCTACTAAGAGTATTCTCATGTGACAAAATCTTCTGTTCTATTATTTTATCTATTGAAACATTTTTTTCCATACTTTCTCTACCTAGTGCAAGATAAGTTTTATAAACCTCACTATCACGCCAATATTTTATAGCCATTGATTTTTTTATATATGATTCTTTTTCAAAAGTTTTTATTTTTTCAACTATTTTTTGAGAAGCTTCTATTGGATTACTAGACAACCTCCTAAAAACCCCTATAGTAACCTCTTTTAACTCCTCTACTGGACTTACCACTTTTTGCATAGGTCTTACTCCTGTTATTTTTGGTTTTTTACTTTCTAACACTTGCTTATTAACATCAAAGACATTTCTTCTTATTAAAGGTATATCTGTATTTTTAGATTCTATTTTTATTGATTGTCTTGGATCTAAATTAGAAAATGGACCTATATTATTATCCTCAATTTTATTACTATAATTTATATTTTCATTTAATTTTTCATATATTATAACACCGTGCACTTCATCTATTTTATCTCTTATATCACTCAATAAATCAACTATTTTTGAAGATATATCAATACTTAAATTCAATCCTCCTTTACTTATTGGATCTCTTAAGGTATTTATAACCGAAACCCTGTCTCTTGTATGTTTTAAAAATGATAATATAACATTTTTTAATTTATTCTCAAGATCTCTTAATAAATTTAAATTATAATTTTGAATTATTTTTTCTACGATTCTATCTAAACTATATTTTTTAGAATCAGTATTAGCTTTTACAATATTATTTTTATATTTTTTTACATCTTCCTCATCATCTATGTCAAAATAAAAATTTGACTTATTATCCCTTATCATTGGCGTAAGAGGGGCAATTGCTTTTTCCTCCATTCCAGTATCCATCAAATCTGTAGTAACTTTTTGTACTGCTCTTTTTGTATCAGAATCTATAATATCGTTCAATGAAAATACTTTAAAATTACCATCCTCTTCTCTAATGATTATTTCGTCATTTAAATCTGAAAAATTTTCCAAATTATTTTTATTTTGGTTTTTATCCATTTATATAAATAAACTTATTTAATTTAATTATAACACATTTTATACTCATATAGAAAATACAAAATATATAAAAAGTGGAAAAATGGAGCTATTTTCTACAAACACTTATAATATTGTTTTTATTACTAGAAAACTCTATTTTTTCTAAATTAAATCCAGTTTTTAAAATCAATCCTTTAAGTTCTGCATTTGTAAATGAATGATAAAATCTATTTGTAAGCAATTTACCATTACTATCTCTATATGGGACTAAAAAATCATTCCAGGAATATTTTTGAAAATTTAAAATATACTTTATATATATTCTCTGAAATAAGTTCCAATTTGTCATAAGTAAATATCCACCTGGCTTAAGCCATTTGTACATATCTTTTAATAAAGAAATCCTCTCTTTTTTTGTTTTTATGTGATGAAATGTTGCAATACATAAAATTATATCAAAACTATTATCTTCAAAATTTGCATTCAAAATATCTTTCGTAATAAAATCTGTCTTTTTAATTTTACCTAAATCCTCGTTTTTGGCATAATTAATCTGATTTAGAGATATATCCAAACCACAATAAGAAATTTCAAAATCTTTCAAAATTCGAAGCATTCTTCCTGAACCACAACCAATATCCAAAACAGATTGACCATCCTGTAAATATTGCTTAAAATCAAATAGTTCTGGCTGTAAAAGCTTTTTTCTAGTAAGATTAAAGTGAGGAGCTATAGAATCGTATGAATTTTTTATATCATTATTAGTCATTTTTTATATAAATCATTATGCTTTCATTATACCAAAAAATATTAAAGAAGCTACTTGAAAAGTCCTACAAAAATAGGGATGAGTTTGAACTTAGGAAAAAACAAATTTGTGGAGAATTCAAAGTAAGACCAATAACCAATACTCCTTTAATTTTTACATATCAGGAATTATTAAAAAATAAAAAAATCAAAAGAAACAAAAATTTTGAAGAAATGACAATAACCAGAAAAACAAGAACTATATCAGGAGTTACTCCAATTACAGTCCTCACAAAACCATACGCTTGCCCTGGAAAATGTATATATTGCCCACACGAAGACAAAATGCCAACAAGCTACTTATCAAATGAACCAGCAGCACAACGTGCAAAAGGATTAAAATTTGATCCATACAACCAAGTTCAATATCGTATAAAAGCACTTGAAACAAATGGGCATTGTGTTGATAAAATAGAACTACTTGTTCTCGGTGGCTCATGGAATGCTTATACAAAAAAATATCAAAATTGGTTTGTTTCACGTTGTTTTCAAGGGGCGAATGATTATCCAAAAAACAATTCCAATAAAAAATACAAACTAGAAAAAATGTTGAAAAAAAATGAATCTGCAAAATATAGAATAATTGGAGAAACACTTGAAACACGCCCAGATCTTATAAATGAAACCGAATTAAAAACAATGAGACACCTTGGATGCACAAGAATTCAATTTGGAGTTCAGCATACGGATGATGAAATATTAAAAAAAGTTAAACGTGGCCACAATCAAAAAGATGTAATCAGAGCTACAAAATTATGTAAAGAAGTTGGATTAAAAGTTGATTATCATTTGATGCCAGATTTGCCCTTTTCAAGTCCTAAAAAAGATTTCAAAATGTTTCAAACTATTTTTGATAATCCTAATTATCGTCCTGATCAAATAAAAATTTATCCCTGTATTGTAACTCGTGAAGCAAAAATTCTTTATAAAATGTTCAAAAATAGAGATTATGTACCATACACAAAAAAAGAATTATTAAATTTACTAATAAATGTAAAAACAAAAACTATTCCATATTATGTGAGAATAAATAGATTGATCCGTGATATTCCAAAAGAATCAATAGTTGGCGGAAATGATATTACAAATTTGCGCCAAAGCATAGAACGTGAAATGAAATTAGATAATTTAAAATGTAAATGCATAAGATGTCGTGAAGTAAAAGACAAAGAAATAAAACTAAAAGATGCAAAATTGTTTATTGAAAAATACAATGCTTCAAGTGGAACAGAATTTTTTATAAGTTATGAAAATTATGAGAGAACTAAATTATATGCTTTTTTAAGATTGAGATTTAATCATGATAAGTCAAAAAATGTTTTCTCTGAACTAAAAAATTGTTCAATTGTAAGAGAGATTCATGTTTATGGAAAACTTGTAGCACATAATGAAAAAGCTTCAAAAACATCAAGTCAACATACTGGCTTTGGCAAAAGACTTATGCAAGAAGCTGAAAATATATCTCACGATAATAATTACAAAAAAATAGCAGTAATCTCAGGAATTGGAGTAAGGGAATATTACAAAAAATTGGGATATAAACTTGATGGCGAGTATATGGTAAAAAAGTTAAAATAATCATCTAAAAAATTATAAAGCAAAGAGTCAGACCATACGATCTGACTCTTTTTTTGAAAAGTTTAATATTTTTTTCTAGTAATAAGGTCAGGCTTCCTTTCAGAAGCAATGCCCATTATTCCATTTTTTTCACTATTATATGTTGCATCAACGATAATGGATAATTTAGAATCATTGACTCCCTTAACATAAATAAAAATAACACCCTCCCCAAGAAAAAAATCATTTCCCGAATCACTCGTTCTTATGATTTCTCCAACAAATGAACTTGTATGTGTCATCAGAAATTGTACAAAAATTGTACAAAATACTGCCTGAGTTGACACAGGAAAATCATCTCCATGAAAAATCTGATGATTATCAAAGGCTTCATATAAGGAGAGGTTTGTAGATTCCTTAACACAACCTTTGTGAATCAGATGCCAATTGGCCACTTCTTCTGGATTTGATAGTTCTGATTTAATATCATCAGCAACTTCAAAAGATAACTTTCCATTTTTCACAACTTCTGTCATTTGTAAAACCGACATACAAGGAACTGGAAGTAATATGTGAGTACTCTGACATTCTTGGAGCAACTGACGTGAAAATGGAATTTTCGCTAATCTTTTTTTGTCTTTGTCTGAGAATACGAAACCCCAATTCTCCATCAAATGAATACTAATGAAATTTCCATGAGACATTATGTCTCTAGCTCGATCTTCGTTCATCGTCATAAAATCAACGATTTGTTCGGCGAGAAGATTTTTTGGAGAATTGATAATCTCCTGTGCAAGTGATTTCGTTAGACCAGCTTTTTCAAGTCTAAGCAAAATCTCATGCTCCTGAGGAACACTAAGTGTTCTCTCATCTTGGCTCATCATGTTATCATTTTTCATGACACACCTCTTTTATTTAGTTTTATTTCACCTTTTGGTGATTTATTGTTAAATTACAACTAAATATTAATATTGTCAAATCAATAAAAAACTTACGGGGTAGTCAAAAATTTAACAATAATAAATATATAATCAAATTATAGATCACATTTGCGACTTTTTTTATTTAAAAAATTAGATTAATTTTATATGAAAATAAATAAATTTATATTTTATTCTATATCAATTCCTAATATATAATCACCAAATAATATTTCATCTATATCATGAATTAATGTATTCCAAAGGTTTCCAAATAATCTTTTTGCAGTAGCTTCTGTCTTTATCCAATGAATAATATTGTTTTCAGATACTACATATACCTTAGGAATGGTTTGCATTTTTATAAGTGTTCCAGAATTAAATGGAACATTTTTTGTAAGTCTATAATTAGCTAGTTCTTCTTTTGTTATTGTATTTACAAATGAAAAGTCATTATTAAAGTATGAATTCCATATATCTTGATTTGAATATGCATGTCTGTTGTTATTACTATCTACAAAATATACTGTTTTACTATCATTTGTCTTTACCCATTGCCCTATAGTCCAACTAAAATTTGAACCATTACTACTATCTGTATTATTATCTTCATCAATATTATCATCTACATTATTATCATTTTCTGTTGTGTTGCCGTCTTCAACACTATCCCATCCTCCACTAGTTGATCCTGTTGATGGTCTAGTTAAAACATTTACTACTCTTGTAGATGTACTTATATTAGTAGCAGTATCTGATACTACATAAGTAACACTATATAATCCTACGTTATTTATATCTACATTACTTATTGATTCAATATTATCTGTTATATCTCCATCTATATTATCAATAGCTATAACCCCTGGATCATAGTAACTATCTCCTTTGTATATTGATAGTGGATTTGGTCCTAGGATGGTAATGGTTGGTGGTGTTGAGTCTAAGAAAACATCAACCACATTTACCGATCTTGTTGATGTGCTTGTATTGCCAGATGAATCAGAAACAACATATGAAACAGAATAAGATCCTAAAGTGTTTGTGTTCACATTGTTAATTGTATTTATTTCATCTGTTAAATCACC
>JAQUXC010000010.1:17385-43802 GCA_028692545.1 Patescibacteria group bacterium
ATCTTGTTGATGTGCTTGTATTGCCAGATGAATCAGAAACAACATATGAAACAGAATAAGATCCTAAAGTGTTTGTGTTCACATTGTTAATTGTATTTATTTCATCTGTTAAATCACCATCTACATTATCTAAAGCAGTTGCTCCTGCATCTACATATGAACTTCCATGCTCTACTGATATTGGATTATCTCCTAAAATCGTAATGACCGGATGTGTGTTATCTAAAACTGCAAAAACAACAACAACATCACTCTCATTGTTATTTGCATCTCTTGCCTGTACATACAAATAATACATTCCATTACCACTGGATTGCGCAGTAGATGTAGTAGAAGAATATTCTTCATCACTAAAAACAAATGAATCAGATGTTGTAGTGTGATATCTATATGTCGCATCTTCGTCATCGCTAGACCAGTTCCATATTTTTATTTTTCTTGGTGTTGAATCATCTGATAATCCACTAATAACTGGCGGTGTTAAATCATCCGAATAGACCAAGTTAAGTGATTCTAATTTTACATCCTGCGTTCCATCTGAATGAAAAAACGATCTAAATACAAAATTTCCACCTCCAAATGAAAACAGTTCTATATTAGAAGCAATTTCACCTGCCGTATTTGTCTTTATATAATCAGGGTTATTATAATTTTCCCAAGAATCTCCATTATACCAATACCAATTTAAACCACCATCTTTAGATATTTGATATTTTATTTCTCCCCCATTTTCTAAAGATTCCTCTATAAAGTCAAAAATATTAACAAATTCAACAGCATTATCAGACTTTAATTCAATATGTGGATTATCGGTATAAAAACGTTTTTCTTCTGCACCAAGAGATATAGATGGCGTAGTAGTTGCATATTGTCTTACAAAAACATAATCAATTTCTCTATTGCCACCCCAATTACTAGTAGTATAAGCACCTTGGGATAAAAGTAAATATTTTTCATTATCAAGGTATGCTGTATCATTTGAAGAAACAATGAGGTTGTCACCAACATACCATTGCAAATTTCCCGAACCTGAATATATATATCTATTCTTCAACCATTGATTTACTGGATGAATAGGCGTACCAGAAGAACTAGCTAATGCATTTGTATTAGCTGTTATATTCACCATCTTATAAACTCTGGCTTTACTAGACACACTATTTACATCATCTGCATTCCACATATACCCAGCTCCAAGAGTGGTGTGATACCATGGTGAACTTGATGAAAGTGTTGGATACTCTCTTGATCTTATCACAACCTCTCCTTTTCTTGCTTCATAAAAACCCTCTTCAGATGCAACATAACTTCCAATAGAGGTATCCCAATATCTCTCATTTGATATTCTCTGTCTTAATTCAATTATTATATTATTTGTAAATTTTTTTGTTGTTCTTATATTTGCACTCGATACTGTATTTGGTTGACCAGATAATATAATACCATCTGAAGTTGTTGCTATAGTCGCACTTTGAGAACCTTTTTTGTAATCTATCCATTTTTTTGTATTATCAGAGTCCATTGAATCTAAAAATGCTGTCATATTTCTCTCAGTATATCCAGTGTGCCAACTATTATCATTTCCTTTTGCACTATACCAAACCCTGAACATATCAGAATTATCATTATATAAAAAAGTAGCTCTATAAATAGCTCTAGAATCCCAAGAAGAAGTTGGGTATGTATTTATAGCTTTTTTATTATAAACTTCCCAAGTTATACCATCATCACTCTGTGCAAAAAATAATGCAGCACCATCGTCGTTAGATTGACCAACTGGAAAAGCAGAATAAAGCATATAATATTTTTGTTTTTCTGGAATATATTTTATATCTATATGCCAAATCACATACCCTGGCTGAGACAATGAGACAGATATAGGTTGGGACCAGTTAGAAATCCCATTATCGGAAACTATATATTTAACAAGTGTATTTGTGGCACTTGAACCACCTCCTAAAGAATCTACATACCACATAAAAAATTGATTTTCTATTTTTAATACTGCTGGAGACAAAATACCACCCTCTGCACCATTTAAAACATTTTCCTCCTCTGACCAATTAATTCCATTAGAAGAAACCCTTCTCTTGATTTTATCTGTGGCAGGACTTCCACTATATTCCCTATAATAAATAATTAATTCATTGGAATTCCCATCATAAATCATGTCTGTATCAGAATCATACCCGCTTGGTTGATTATCTATTGGATTTGTAAGACCATTTGGAACAGTCCAAGAAGCACCGTCATTTGATACAACTATTGATGGATTTTCTTTTGTCTGATCACTATTTGGATAAGGATTCATAGCCATCCAATATTTATAACCATTCCATGGTGTGTCAAAATATACAATATCTGGATGAATAGCTTGTCCTGAATCATCATATGTTGGAATAGTTTGATATGTTTCTGCATTTGAAAGTGCTTGAGATTCATAAGTTATTCTTGATGTAAAATCATTATCAAAAAACAAAAATGTATCATCTCCATTAGAGTTTGCCACAGCACTAGGATTACCATAATACATATAAATAGTTTTATAAGGATTTGGAATATTTGGAATTTCGACCCAAATAGTACTAGTTGACACACCAGTATTATCAAGATTCTCTATCCAATAGTCTAAAGCTGTTGTGCCATCACTATCTGTAAAAATTATATCAGACAACGTAGTGGAGGTTTTTGAAAAATCAAAATTTATATTACTCAAATCTACTCTAATTTGATAATTTGTGAGAGTTAATTCGCTGTTTGTAATTATTATTGGTTTTCTATATTTCCAATCTCTATTATACCAATCTGACTTTATTTTTAATTGTACAGCACCAGATGAAAACTCTATTTTTTCCGAATCAAAATTATAGTCGGATGAATTATCAAATGTCCAAACAGATGTTTCTGCATTAACAGAAAAAAAGAAAATAGAAAGCAAAAAGAAAACAATTAAAAGTTTTATATTTTTTGTGGATTTATACATTTTTATTCAATTTTATATTAAATATGACTATATTTATAATAACAAAAAAATATAAAAAATAACACCCTAGATAGATAAAAATCTAACAAATATTAGAATTAAAATAAAAAAATAGAGTCAATATATAACTCTATCCTTTATAAATAACTTTTATCTTACTCTATATCACTTCCAATAGTATAATCACCAAACAATTCATCTGGTAGATCATAAACTAGTTTGTTCCAATTAACACCATATAACTCTATTGCTTTTTCTTCGGTCTTTATCCATCGTATAGTACCATTACTTCCTACTAAATATACTTTAGCTACTGTTGGTATTTTAAATAATATACCAGCATTGTATGGAACATTCTTTCCTAGTGTATAAATAGCTAGTTCTTCTTTTGTTATAATTTCAACAAATGAAAAGTCATTTTCAAAATATGAATTCCATACATCTTGATTTGGATATGCATGTCTAACATTATTAGTATCTACAAAGTATACTGTTTTGCTATCGCTTGTTTTTACCCACTTACCAGTAATCCAAAATAAATTTTTATCACTATTATTTTCATTATTATCAACTTCATCTATATTATCATCATTATTAACATCTATATCATTCCATTTATCATATAATGATCCTGTTGATGGTCTTACCAAAACATTTACTACTCTTGTAGATGTACTGGTATTCCCTGCAATGTCAGAAACTTCATATATAACTGAATACGTTCCTATTGTATTAATATCTACATTACTTGTTGTTTCTATATTTTCTGTTATATCTCCATCTATATCATCTAATGCCGTAGCCCCTGGATCATAATAGCTATCTCCTTTATACACTGATATTGGATTAGAATCTAATATTGTAATAACTGGAGGTATAATATCTGAATCCTCTGAATCCGATGAACCATATTTCATTACTGTGGCATTACCATCAAATTCTTGTTCATAACCATTATCCCAATAATATGCATAAGCCACATATAAAACATTGTCATAAGTAGCAATAGATGTATAATAAGCCACTCCATTAGAAAAATTAGCACCACCCACATTTACCCATTCATCTGTTGTGCTTGCATATTTCATAACTGTAGCTCCTTCATTATTTGGATCATCTGAATATGCGACATATGGAATATTATTACTATCAAAATCAAGAGATGTATACCATGCCTCCCCATCGGAAAATCCAGTTCCAGTAGTTCCTACTTCTTCCCATGCTAAACCATTATATTTCATAACCATAGCTTTATAAGAATCGCCTGCATCTGAATAAACTACATATGGAACATTATTATTAATAACAAGAGAAATATCATATACATCAGAAAAAATAGGTCTCACACCTATTCCACTAGAAAATCCAACATCACCAACAATCTCCCAACCAGAGCCACCTAAACCAGTATATTTCATTACTGTAATTTTATCACTATTAATATTATCTCTATATGCAACATATGGAATATTATCATCATCTATAGCAAGTGATGTATAATCCACCCTTCCATCCGAAAAATTAACACTACCGACATTTACCCATAAACCTGTTGAAGTGGAATATTTCATGACTGTAGCTCCTCTACTATTTTCTACATCTGAATACGCAACATATGGAATATTATCATTATCTATAGCAAGTGATGTGTATCCAGCCTCTCCACCGGAAAATCCACTTCCAGAAGTACCCAATTCCTCCCAAATTAAACCATTATATTTCATAACCATCGCACTATATCCACTATTTTCATCTAAATATGCAACATATGGATTACCAAAACTATCAATAGCAATAGATATATCATATGCTCCTGCAGTAGAAAATTCTGGATTTCCTACATCTACCCAAGACGAACCATTATATTTCATAACTGAAGCACCATAATAACCACTCCAATCTACTCCACTATCAGAATATGCTATATACGGAGTACCTGTAGCGTCAATAGTAAAAGAAATATCAAATGCTTCCCCGGGAGAAAATCTCTCATTACCTACATTTTCCCAAACTGATTCTGCAAAAGATATATTTATATTTATTACAAACAAAAATATAAATATAAACAAAAATTTATTTAATTTTTTCATATAATAATTATTATTATTTAATATTTAAAAACAAATATATTATAACATAAATTATAACAAGAAAAAATTATTGAATAATTTGTCAACAAGACAAATCAGATGTTATAATACGAAATATTATAAATAAATCAATATTATGATAAATAAAAAAGACAATGACCTTTTTGAAATTATAAATCAAGAACTTGAAAGACAACAAGATGGCCTTGAAATGATCGCATCTGAGAATTATGTTTCAGAAAATGTACTTCACGCTATGGGCTCAATTCTCACAAACAAATATTCAGAAGGCTACCCAGGAAAAAGATATTATGGTGGAAATGAATTTATAGATGAAATAGAAAATCTAGGACGAGATTATGCAAAAAGAATATTTCAAGTTGACCATGCAAATTTGCAACCATACTCTGGCTCCCCTGCAAATCAAGCAGTATATTTTGCACTATGTGAGCCTCACGACAAAGTAATGGGAATGAATTTGCTCTATGGTGGACACCTTACTCATGGTTGGAAAGTAAATTTTAGTGGAATGTTTTATGATGCTATTCAATACACAACAGATAAAAATGGATTTCTTGATTACAATGCCATAGAAAATATGATAAAAAAAGAAAAGCCAAAATTGGTTTTTGTAGGAGCAACTGCATACTCACGAATTATAGATTTTGAAAAATTGGCAGAAATAACACACAAAGAAAATGCATTTTTGGTTGCTGACATTGCACATATTGCAGGACTTATTGCTGGTGGAGTTCATCCAAGTCCAGCAGGATTTGCTGATGTCATAACAACTACAACGCACAAAACGCTTCGTGGCCCAAGAGGCGCTATGATAATGTGCGATGGAGACCCATCAAATCCTACAAAAAAACCAGAACCAGCAATTGGTTGGCGCGAATCAAAACAAAATATTCCAACATATATTGATAGAGCTGTATTTCCAGGGCTTCAAGGTGGCCCACACAATCAAACAACTGCTGGTATTACACAGGCTTTGTTTGAAGCTCAAAAACCAGAGTTCAAAGAATACGCAGAGCAAATTGTAAAAAATGCAAAAACTTTAGCTGAAGAACTTACAAATGCAGGACTAAAAATTATAACTGGTGGAACTGATAATCACTTATTACTAATAGATGTAACTCCATTTGGAATAAGTGGTGCTGAAGCAGAAAAATCATTAGAATTAGCTGGAATTACTGTAAACAAAAATACAATTCCATTTGATACGCGAGGTCCATTTGATCCATCAGGAATAAGAATTGGAACACCAGCATTAACAAGTCGCGAAATGAAAGAATCTGAAATGATTCAAATATCTGAGATGATAACGAAAATCCTAAAAAATTATAATAATAAAGAAATTATAAAAAAAGTCAAAAGTGAAATAAAAAATTTGTGTGATAAATTTCCAATTTATAAAAACATAAAATACTAGCTTGTTAAAATTTGTCCCGACTAAAAATGGAAGTCATTTCGACCGAAGTGGAGAAATCTCGAAATTGTATTTAATTAAATAACTTCAAGACCTCTCCACTCTCCCGTCATACGGGATCGGTCGAGGTGACAACAAAATACGAAAAAACTATGAACGAATTAGAATTAAAAAACAACAAAATAATAGATGGTGTAGAAATTGCAGACAAAATAAAGCACTCTGTAAGACGTGAGATTATTGAGCGTGATTTAATACCAGGTCTTGCAATAATTTTGGTCGGAAAAGATAGTGCTTCTCATCTTTATGTATCAAAAAAAGAAAAAGCATGTGCTGAAGTAGGAATTGTTTTTAATAAATATTTATTTAAAGAAAGGGACAATGAACAAAATATTATAGATACAATAAATTTTTTAAACAATGACGAAGAAGTTGATGCAATAATAGTTCAACTTCCACTTCCAAAAAAATTCGATACACAAAAAATTATTAATTCAATAAATCCTAAAAAAGATGTAGATGGATTTCACCCAGAAAATATAAATAAATTTATTAATAATGAAACTTTTATAGAACCAGTAATGACAAAAACCATAAAAGAAGTACTAAATTACACAAATGAAAAATTAAAAGGAAAATATGCTGTAATACTTGGAAATAGTCATGAATTCATAAAACCAATAGAAAAAATGTTATCTAATTTAGAAATAAAAACATCTCATACCCACACATCAGAAAATAATTGGCAAGAAAAAACAAAAACTGCTGATATTTTAATAACAGCAGTTGGTGAAGCATTTTTGATAAAAAAAGAAATGATAAAAGATGACGTAGTAATAATCGATGTAGGTATTAATAAAGTTGGAAATACTACTGTTGGCGATGTGGATTATACTGATGTGTTTCCAAAATGTAAATTTATAACTCCAGTTCCAGGTGGAATAGGACCAATTACAATAGCGTATTTATTAAAAAATACACTTGAACTTCATAAAAAATTTATCTCAAACCAAGCTCATAAATAATTGTTTCTATTCTTTGCAAATTTCTCTTTGCATCATCAAATTTACATCTTAATTTTCCAGTCATATAAAACTTCAACATAAAACCAACTATTTCTTTTGCAATTTCTCTATATTTTTTTATTAAATCTATATCTCTGAGATGTGCTTTTAATATACATTGTCTTACAAGTTCTCCACCAAGATCACACAATCCACCAATATATTCTTCTGGTCCAAATTTTAAATCTTTATCAATAGATATTTTTTTGTCTTGTAAAGCTAATAGGAAAAATTGTGCTTCTAAAAATTCTTCAACAGATGCTTTGTAAGATCCTTCGGATTCCAATCTACTACTTTTGTTATATTTTTTATTAAGTTCTATTAATTGTTTTTTTGCTTCATTTAATTTTACTTCTGCTTCTTTTATTTTTCCTTCATGAGCGAGAAATATAACACTTTTACTTTTTGATAAAACATCTGAAGAAATTCTGTTTATAAATCCTCTTTCTTTTTGATAAAGCAATAAATCTTTATCAATTTTTTCTAATAATTTTTTGTCAATCATAAATGCTTATTAATATTTTAATAAAATTATAATAACATATAAAATATAATTTTACGAACAAAGTTATAGGCATTGAAATTGTTATAAATATTCTATATAATCAAATCAATTATTATATTAATCAATCCAGCGAATCGAGCTAAGCTCGAAGAAACGAGATCCCGCAACAATTATAAACTATATAGAGGCGGGATTAATCCATTATTCAATCAAACAATTATACTATTAAACTATTAATATATGTCATTTTCTATAGGAATTGTGGGCCTACCAAATGTTGGAAAATCAACACTTTTTAAGGCACTTACGAAAAAACAGGTAGATGCTTCAAATTATCCATTTTGTACCATAGAACCAAATGTAGGAGTTGTTGCCGTGCCTGATGAAAGATTGGATAAATTATCAGAATTAAACAATTCACAAAAAACAATTTATACTACAATAGAATTTGTTGATATCGCAGGACTTGTAAAGGGTGCAAGTAAGGGAGAAGGACTTGGAAATAAATTCTTGGCAAATATCAGAGAAGTTGATGCAATACTTCAAGTTGTGAGACGTTTCAAAGACGAAAATGTAATTCATGTTCATGGAGAGGTAAATCCGGTAAGTGATAGAGAAGTTATAAATATGGAACTTATTTTTGCAGATTTGGAAATATTAAACAAAGTATTAGACAAAACAAATTCTCAAATAAAAGGACCTCATGACAAATCTTTGGATAAATACAAAGAACTCCTTGAAAAAATAAAAACACAATTAGAATCAAATAAATTAATATTTGAATTGGGACTTTCTGATGAAGAAAAATTTTCTATCAAAAGTTTGAATTTTTTGACGCTCAAACCGATGCTTTATGTATACAATGTTGATGAAGATGAAGTAAATGATATTGTAAATGATGGAATAATAATTTGTGCAAAAATAGAATCAGAATTAGCGGAATTAAGTGATGATGATGCAAAAGAATATATGGAAAGTCTTGGAATGCAAGAGACTGGACTTAATAAATTAATAAAAGAAGCATACAAAACTCTAAACCTTATAACATACTTAACAAGTGGACCAGAAGAATCACGTGCTTGGACAATTGAGACTGGTACAAAAGCACCTCAAGCTGCAGGAAAAATTCATACTGATTTTGAAGATGGATTTATAAGAGCTGAAATAATAAACTGGCAAGACTTGCTCGACGCTGGCGGAGAAGTAAAAGCAAAAGAAAAAGGACTTGTAAGATTAGAAGGTAAAGATTATATATTTAAAGATGGAGATGTAACAGTTTTTAGATTTGCCAACTAAAAAATACTAATATACAAATTTATACTAATAATACTAATGTTATTTGCATAATTGGTATGTCACTAGTATTGTGCTTATTCATATCTAAAAAACATAGCATCACCAAATGAGTAAAATCTATACTCATTTTTTATTGCCTCTTTATACAACTTATCAACAAACTTTTTTCCAGCAAGTGCTGAGATAAGCATGAGTAATGTGCTTTTTGGTAAATGAAAATTTGTTATTAAATTATTTACAAATTTGAATTTATATCCAGGATATATAAAAATATTTATCCAATTTTTTTGTGGAATCAATTCTCCCCTATCATTACTAAATGCTTCAAGCACACGAAGTGCAGTAGTTCCCACAACAACAATTTTTTTATTTTGTTTCTTTGCTTTGTTTAAAAATTTTGCAGTACCCTTATCCAAAATTCCAAATTCACTATGTATTTTGTGATCTTCTATTCTATCCGTCTTTACTGGCTCAAAAGTTCCAAGTCCAACATGAAGAGTAACATACTTAAAAATAATTCCTTTTTTCTTTAATTTGTTCATCAGTTCTTTTGTAAAATGAAAACCTGCAGTCGGCGCTGCAACAGAGCCTTTTACTCTCGCATAAACTGTTTGATATTCTTTTTTTAATTTTGTTTCACTATCTGGATTTTTTATATATGGTGGAATTGGAACATGACCAAACTTGTTTATAAAATCATTTAATTCTTTTCCTTTTTTATTAAATTTTATTTTCCATACATAACCTTCTTCTTGTTCTACTAAATTACAAAATACCTCTTTGTTAAAATTAATTTTCAAACCATTTTTTGAACAACCTCCAATTATTGCACTCCAAACTCCTCTAGAAATCTCACGAAGTAAAAATACTTCCATTTTTCCTCCGCTTTCTTTAGTTCCAAACAATCTCGCAGGAAAAACTTTTGTATTATTAAAAACCAAAATATCACCACATTCCAAAATATCATAAATATCTTTAAAAATATGATGTTCAAATTTTTTACTCTTATAATTTGAAATTAATAATCTTGAAGAATCCCGTGGCGAAGCAGGGCAATTAGCAATTAAATTTTTTGGTAAATTGTAATTGAATTCTGAAAGTTTCATATTATTTTCTTTATCCCGCCTTGGCGGGATTGATTGAAAACTCGCACCCGCAATATTGTTGTCTATAAAATTTATTTTCTTTTGAAATTTCACATGATTTTTGAAATCCCCCATCTTTTTTCCAATCAGCTTGTAAATATTCAACACCTATTTGTTTTGAAATTTCATTACCGACAAGATTTATAATTTCACTACTTTTATGTGGACTAATTGATAAAGTTGTTGTAAAAATATCAAAACCATTATCTTTTGCATATTTTGCAGTTTCTTCCAAACGATATTTATAACAAACAAGACATCTCCTACCTCGCTCTGGTTCATTTTCTAAGCCCTCTATTTTTTTTAACCAAATATTATGGTCAATTTTATTTTCTATAAATTCAATTTCTAAATTTTTGGCATATCTTTGTGATTCATTTTTTCTAATTTCATATTCGCTTTCAGGACATATATTTGGATTAAAATAAAAAAGATTTACATCATAATCTTTTTGTAATTGTTGTATAACATATGCTGAACATGGCGCACAACAGACATGTAGTAATAGTTTCATATGAATCAATTTTTAATTATATTTTTTCTCTTTTTCCAATTAATCATAAATAAAATTCCTATTAAAAAAGCTGGGCCTGAAATAGATAGTATCCAAAAAATTTGATATGACTCAATTCCGCCTTTTAATAACATTACAATATAAAATAATCCTGCAAGTATAAAAACAATTCCTCCAACAATTTCGTATTTCCAAGAAATAGTTAAAACACCTATCAAAAATAAAGCGGGAATATTGTGAATAAAAAATCCAATCAGTATTTGCCAAAAGTTTGATTGACCATCAAAAACATCTAGAGAAAACATCATCAAAAATAATATAAATATTATTGACAATATTCTTGGTGTCCAATATAAAAATTTATTGACTTTCGACATTTTAATTATAATAATTTTTTAGAGTCACTCGACCGTAGTGGAGAGGTCTCGAAATTATTTAATTAAATACAATTTCGAGGTTTTTCGACTTCATCCCGCTCAGCGGAACTTCACTCGAAACAATAAAAAATTTTATTAATTAACCAAGTCTACTCATTATCATTTGAAATTCAACATCTGTTGCTTCATCGCCTTTTAGACATTCATTATCTTTATTTTTCCAATAAGGCAATAAATTCATATTTTTTCTAACAGCACGCTCTGCAAGAGACCTATCTAAATCAGAAAATGTTGCAAGAAAAAAATTTACACCACCGTCATATATTTCTTCACAGGTTTTAATGCTTTTATCTTCATTTATGCAGTACTTACAAAAAATTTCATCTCCATTTTCTATTCCAATATCTTCAATATTTTCTAGTGGCATTCCACATGCAATACAAATTTTCATATTTTTTTATTATATTGTTAATTTAAAATAAATATTCTTTTCCTAAATCAACTTCTTGTTGACTTATATATCTTTGATATTCTGGATTATATATCTTTATAATGATAAATTTTCCTGAGGTAGTTTTAGTCTCAGAGTTTATTGTTTGCTCAATTATTAAACAATGCCCCCAATACAACCATTTTCCGTCAATATTGTGAACAAGAAAGACTCTATTAGGTGAGGTGTGAAACAGTCTTATCCCTTGCTTATCATGAAAATAAAAAACTTTATTTTTAAATTGTTTTGCGTCAAGCGGATTTTTTAAATGTTCTTCCAAATTTAATTCTTTTGGAAAGCCCTGTTCAGTTGTTATTTGCAATGTATCATTCAACTCTATATAACTTCCCATAATATTTAAATTAATTTATTATTATTTTCATTATATTCTCTTCCAATATGTTTGTATCCTGACTCTGTTACAATTCTTCCGCGCGGAGTTCTTGCTAAAAATCCTATCCGCATCAAATATGGCTCATATATTTCTCCAATAGTTCCAATTTCTTCTCCTACTGCTGCGGAAATTGTAGAAAGTCCTACTGGACCACCATGAAATTTATCTATAATTGTCTCAAGTATTCTTCTATCTATATAATCAAGTCCATGGCTATCTACATCTATCATAGAAAGTGCTTCTTTTGCATAGTCACCGGTTATAATTCCATTTCCTTTTACTTGTGCATAATCTCGAACTCTTTTCAATAATCTATTTGCAATACGAGGTGTAAGTCGTGATCGCTCTGCTATTACATTCGATCCACTTTCATCTATATCAATATTCAATTTTTTTGCATTATTTTTTAAAATTATATTTATATCTTCTGGTTTATAATAATCCAATCGAAAAACAAGTCCAAATCTATCTCGAAATGGAGCTGAGAGTAAATCATATCTCGTGGTAGCTCCTATTATGGTAAATTTTTGTAAATCAAGTCGCAAGGTTCTAGCGCTTGGTCCTTTGCCAATTACAATATCAAGTGCATATTCTTCCATAGCAGGATAAAGTATTTCTTCAATGACTTTATTCAATCTATGTATTTCATCTATAAAAAGTACATCCCCTTCTTCTAGGTTTGTAAGTATCGCAGCCAAATCACCTGATTTTTCTATTGCTGGGCCTGAAGTAATTTTTATATTAGCATCCATCTCACGAGCTATAATATATGAAAGAGTTGTTTTTCCAAGTCCTGGTGGTCCATATAATAAAACATGCTCAATCGGTTCTTTTCTTTGTTTTGCTGCTTGAATAGAAATATCAAGATTTTTCTTTATATTTTCCTGACCAATATACTCAGAAAAATTTTTTGGACGCAAGGCAATTTCCAAAGTCTTATCCTCTTCTCTTTCATTTGAGCTCAAAATTTGTGATTCTTCATTTATCATAAAATAAGTTAAAAGTTATAATGTTTAAAGTTATAAGACAAAAAAGCTATAAAATTTTTCAAATTTCAAACTTTCAACTTTTTACTTTATAACTTAATACTATAATCCTATAATAAAAACAAAAAATAAACAATTGACAAAAAGATGAGTATTAAATGCTCATCTTCTTTTTTTATAAATATTATATATTTACTATTTTTTAACCCTTGAATATCTTATAAAGCCAGAACAAGGAATTATTTCAATATCTTTTTTCTCTAATTCATCACAAAACAAATTCATACCAATTGAATCTGATGACATATGTCCAGCTATTACAATATTCAAGTGTGCTTTCTCAGCTTCTTTTCTATGTTCTTCTCCCATATGCATTCCTACTATTGTTCCTATTCCTGCATTTGCTATTTTTTCATAATAATCTTTTGAACCACTTGTGCCACCCGTAATTTCTGTAACAGCAATTTTTCCAAGATATCTATCAGGAGATCCTACAAATAATTTTGGTCCTACTTTTGTTTTTATTGCCTCACGATATTCTGGAATTTCTTTTAATAATTTCAATAAATCCTCTACTCTTTCTAATTTCTTTTCATTTTTCTTAATCAAATTATCTAAAAAAGTAGCAACCATATTATCTGCTGGTGTATGAATATTCATAAGTTCAATATTTAGAAGCTTTGCAGCATCTACAACTTTGTTGTGATTTATAGGATTTATACCACGACTTACTTCGTTCATACGAAGTTTTGTAATATCTTCTGCTATATTTATTGGAATTCCATATTTATGCAAAAGTTCAATTTGCAAATCCATTACATCTCCAAGACCCGCAAGAGCAACGCCTAATGGATGATGACCTATCACAAGATCTATTTTTTTGTCTTTTGATAATTCATGTGCCAATAAAATTTCAGAAGTATCAATATCAATTCCTACCATTACTCTACTAACTTTTTTATTTAATCCATTTGTAAGAACTCTTGAGTCAGCATATGGATTTGTAAGTATTTCTTTATCAAATTCTAATTTTTCTTCTTTGTCTAATTTATTATATTTTTCATTTTTATATTTCAATTTGTTTGCCACAAAACTAGAACCTCTTAAATCATTTTTAATACCTAGACTTATGGCTAAATCATATACTTGTTTTATTGTCGTCATATATTTCTTCAAGCTGAGCTCGATTTATTTGTTAAACCACTGTAACTGATGCTACTATATCATCATTTTTTTTGAATCTCATAAGTCTTACACCTTGAGTATCTCTTCCTATTACTGGAATATTTTTTACAGTCAATCTTATTACCTGAGCACCAATTGATATTATTATTATATCTTTTTCTTTTATTTCTTTGTTTGTAAAAAATGCTGATACTATTTTTCCTGTTTTGGTAGTAATTTTTGCAGTTTTTACACCAGAACCACCTCTTCCCTGAATTTTGTAAGATTTTAAAGTAGTTCTTTTTCCAAAACCATTTGCCATCACAACACATAATTCATCACTACTACTTGATCCATCCAAAATAATTATCATTCCAACTACTTCATCATTCTTTTTGAGTCTTATACCTCTTACACCAGATGCAGATCTTCCCATAGATCTAATATCCTTTTCTTTCATTCTTATTGACTGACCATTTGATGTGATAAGCATTATATCATCTTTTCCGCTTGTTGGTTTGACCCATCTTAAAAGATCATCATCTTTTAATTTTATAGAGATAAGTCCTGATCTTCTCATATTTGAAAATTTATCAATTTCTGTTTTCTTAATAAGTCCATTCTTTGTAACAAACATCAAATATTTAAAATTACTCATCTCATCATTTGGAAGTATAGTATTTACTTTTTCTTCAGGAGCAAGTTGTAAAAAATTTACAATATTTTGACCTTTTGCTTGACGAGTTGCAACAGGTATTTCATATGCTTTCAATTGAAATGCTCTACCACGACTAGTAAAAAACAATAAATCTGAATGTGTAGTACAAGAGAATAACCTTTCTATAATATCTTCTTCTCGTGTTGAAGATCCTATAACTCCTTTACCACCTCTATTTTGAGTGTGAAAATTATCAATACTCATCCTCTTTATATAACCATCTTTTGTCATTATTACGACTATATCTTCTTTTGGAATAAGATCTTCACTTGATATTTGGTCTACCTCACCCTTTATAATTCTAGTTCTTCTCTCATCGCCAAATTTGTCTTTCATTTCTTGAAGCTCATCTTTTATAATCTTCAAAACCTTCTTTGGATCACCAAGTATTGCAGTAAGTTCTTTTATAATTCTCATTTTTTCTTCTAGCTCTTTTTCTAATTTTATTTTTTCAAGATTTGCAAGTTGTTGCAATCTCATTTCTAATATTGCTACTGCTTGTCTATCTGAAAGTTTGAACTGCTTTATCAAATTTATTTTTGCAACATCTTTATCTTTTGATTGTTTGATGGTCTTTATAATTGCATCAATATGCTCTAATGCCATTACCAAACCTTCTAATATATGAGCTCTATCTTTTGCTTTATTCAAATCAAATGTAACTCTTCTCACTACAACATTTTGTCTATGTTTTATAAATTCTTCTAAAATACTTTTTAGACCCATTAGTTTTGGTTGAATTCCATTTATAAGAGCAACCATATTAAAATGAAATTTTTCTTGCAATTGGGTATGCTTATACAATGCATTCAAAACTTTCTTTGGATAAGACGCATCTTTCAATTCAATGACTATTCGAACACCTTCTTTGTTTGATTCATCTCTTAAATCACTTATACCTTGAACTTTTTTATCTTTTACCAAAGATGCTATTTTTTCTATCAAAACAGATTTATTAACCTGATATGGTATCTCATTTACTATTATTCTAAAGCCTCTCTTTGTCTCCTGTATATCTGTTTTAGCCCTTACTACTATTCCACCTCTTCCTGTTGTATAAGCTGCTCTTAATTCTTTTATATCATATGCAATACCACCAGTTGGAAAATCTGGTCCTTTTATAAATTCCATAAGACCATCTGTATCTGTATCTGGATTATCTATAAGAGCACAAATAGCATCTACTAACTCTCCTAAATTATGTGGTGGAATATTCGTAGCCATACCAACTGCAATTCCCATAGAACCATTTAAGAGTAAATTTGGTAATTTTGCTGGAAGCACTATTGGCTCTTTCTGAGAACCATCATAGTTTGGCATGAAATCAACTGTTTCTTTTTCTATATCATAAAGCATTTCTTCTGCTGTCTTGTGAAGTTTTGCCTCAGTATAACGCATAGCAGCAGCACCATCTCCATCCATAGAACCAAAATTTCCCTGACCATTTACAAGTGGGTAACGAAGTGAAAAATCTTGAGCCATTCGGACCAATGAATCATAAACAGCTGTATCTCCATGTGGATGATATTTACCAAGCACTTCTCCGACTACGGTTGCGGATTTTCTAAATTTACCACTTGATCTAAGACCCAATTTCCACATCGCATAAAGAATTCTACGATGTACTGGTTTCAATCCATCACGAACATCTGGAAGAGCACGAGCTACAATTACACTCATAGCATAATCAAGATATGATGCTTCCATTTCTTCAACAAGTGGTTGATTTATTATATTTTTTTCATTTGGAGTTCTCTCTGCATATTTTTGAATTTCTTCATTTCCATTATTTGATCCATTTAAAAAGTTATCTGATTTTTCATCATTTTCCAAATCTTCTTCATTATTATCCTCATCTTCTAAAATTGAATTTGACCCAGTAGGAACAATCACAGCTTCTTCATCTTTTTTGGTAGCATCAAGTATATTTTTTTGTAAATCTTTTATTTCTTCTTCTATAAGTTTTTCTTTTGTTTCTGCTTTTGCAATTTTCTTAATCTTTGATTCTAATTTTTTAACAATTTTAACAGGCTTCAATATTTCTTTTTTTTGAAGTTTTGGGGATACTTTTTTAGGGATTATTACTTTCTTAATTTCTTTCTTTTTTGAAGCTGTTTTTACTACTTTTTTAACAGGAACAGATTTCTTAACATGACTATCCTTAGAAACTTTAATAGGTGCTTTTTTACTTACTTTTTTAATACTCCAAGCCATATATTTATATTGATATTTACTAATTAAAATAAAGAAAAATGACTACCTTTAGTCATTTCTATTTTACCTCATTTTGAGTCAAAAATCAACCCGAATTAGACACCAAATATACTATAGACCGGAGACGTAAATTGACATTTTTTGATGTTGTGATAAGGTTTTTTTAAAGAAAAATTAAGCTAAGGAGGCTTAAAATGGAAAACATACAAACACGAGAAGATATCGTAACCACCATTCTCCGAGAAAAAAACCCTGAGGAGAAAGTTTTTGTTCTAAAGAAAGAACAAGGTTATATAGTAATTTTTTGCGAAAAAATGAAAGCATACCCAATTAGTCAACTGCTTTCTTCTACGGTCGGAACAAATCCAACTCAAATAATATCTCCTCGCTACTTCGGATGTGAATTACAAGGTATTACAAAGGGAATAGCTTGGGGTTGGAAAAATGATGAGGAAAAAATTGTCATCTATGACTGGTCATGGACACTTGAGCCAGAAAAAAATGAATTTACCTACATGAGAGGACACAAGTATTGTGGGGTTCCAGATACTTTAGTAGAGGAATTCCCGACGACATAAAGATAAAAACAATTATAAAGCCAGGACTAAATCTCCTGGCTTTGACATTTTAAAAAATATATTAATACTAATTTTTTCTAATATAAAATTTTTATCCCGTCCACGGCATGCCGCCATGAAGTGCGGATGACGAGATTATTTTAAAACCTTTTCTAGAATATTTATCATTTCTTCCTTAGAATAATATTCTATATTTATACTACCCTTTCCACGCTTATCATTTATCTTTACTTTTGTATCTAAATAATTTCTAAGATTCTCTTCAATAGACAAAATATTCGGATCTTTTTGCAATGTTCTACTGTGACTTTTTACAACAGTCTTGTGTAGCTCATCACTTGTATCTTTTACATTCAAATTATCTGATAAAATTTTTTTCAAAAGTTCTTTTTGCTTATTCTCATCTTCTAGTGACAAAAGTAATTTTGCATGTCCAAAACTTATTCTTTCATCTTTTAGATATTTTCTCACAGAATCAGGCAAATTTCTAAGTCTCAAAATATTTGCAATAGTAGACCTATTTTTTCCAAGCTTTTTAGCTATTTCCTCTTGAGTGAGATTAAATTCTTTCATAAGTCTATAACACGCCTCTGATTCTTCTAATAAATTTAGATTTTGTCTTTGTATATTTTCTATAATAGCGAGCTCTAATTTTTTTGTACCAGTTATATTCATTACTATTACAGGTACTTTGAAAAGATTAAGCATTTTTGCAGCCTTAAGCCTTCTTTCACCAGCTACAAGCTCATAACCATCTATACCATCTTGAGTAACAATAAGTGGTTGTATAATTCCATGCTCTCTTACAGAATTCATAAGATCTTCTAATTTATCCTCATCAAAATCTGTTCTAGGTTGCCATGGATTAGCTTTTATTTTATCAACTTCTATTTGAAAAATTTTTTCTGTTGATGTTGGATTTTCTTTTATTTCAAAAACTTCATGATTCACATCACTCATATCAGTATTTATTTTTTTTGGTATTAGTGAACTAAGTCCTCTACCTAATCCATACTTATTCGTCATAGTTCATATTATTTAATATAAATAAAATTAATCTTTAGTTTTAAATAAATTATAAGATTCCAATACTTCTCTCGCCAATCTCTCATAAGCTTTTGCACCAGGAGATCTCAAATCATAATCCAAAATACTTTTACCGTGGGATGGTGCTTCAGCTAGTCTAACATTTCTAGGAATAACAGTTCTAAAAATTCTATTTGGAAAATATTTATATAATTCATTAAAAACCCCCTCACTAAGTTTATTTCTTTTGTCATACATTGTAAGAACAGCTCCTAAAATATTCAATTTTGGATTAAGATTTTCTTGAATCAAACCTATTGTATTTAACAACTGCCCAAGACCTTCAAGTGCATAATATTCTGATTGTACTGGAATAAGTACATCTGTTGCTGCGGATAATGCATTTATAGTAAGAAGCCCCAAAGATGGCGGACAATCAATAAGTACAAAATCATAATATTCTTTTATATCTTTTAGATTATTTAACAATTGAAACTCTCTTTCATCTATTGACACCAAATCTACGCTAGCTCCTGCAAGATCTGGGCTAGCTGGAGCAAGATGAAGTCCTTCAAGTCCAGTAGATAATATAACATGTTTCATAGTAATTGGACCCGGAATAAGTACTTCATACATACTTGCCTCTAATTCCTTATAATTTATACCAAGCCCTGATGAAGCATTTCCTTGTGAGTCTATATCTATTACAAGTACTTTTTTACCAAAATACGTTAAATATGCTGCCAAATTAATAGTAGTTGTAGTTTTTCCAACTCCACCTTTTTGATTCACTATAGCTATTACTTCAGACATATTATAAATGTTTATTTATATATATTATATCAAACTAATAAGAAATAAAAAAACATATTTAAAAATATATAATAATTTCTAATAAATAAAATAACTATTAAATAATATTACCCGCTCTTAGCATTTCTTAACTAATTCAATAATCTCTTCAAATGATGAAGTTTGATAATCTGCTCCATCAACTTTATCTTTAGAATAAATAATAATTTTCATACCTGCAGCTTTGGCTGCCAACATATCACTTTCCAAATCTCCTATATATACACATTGTTCTGGTTTGATTCCTAATTTTCCAGCTGCTTTTAAAAGTGGATCTGGATAAGGTTTATGTCTAACAGTATCACAAAATGATATAGCTACTTTGAAATACTTTTCCAATTTAGCTAATTGAGGAATGCTATAAATACTTTCTTTTACTCTACTTGTGGCCAAACCCAAAAGATAATTTTTATTCAATTCTTCTAAAACTAATTCAACATTTTCTGGAATTTTTAAAAGTTCCATTGGATAAAGAGAACCCCTATCTCTACCTGCTTCCCAAATTTTATTTATTTCCTCTTCGTCAGTAGAATTCGTAAAATATTTTACAACATCAAGCATTGAAAGATGAAATGTTTCTTTAAAATTTTCTCTAGTTGGTGGTTTATAATTAAACTCTGTCATCAAATTTTGAAAAAACTTTAAATTCGCTTCAAAAGAGTCCAACAAAACCCCATCAATATCAAAAATTACTGCTTTTATATTATTATTTTTCATATTACAAGATTATTCATAATATTTTAATAATAACATTTTTTAAAACAAAAAAATATCTATTAATAGATATTTATGTATGTGCCCGACTTTGCCAATGCTACGTCGGACTATTCTTCTTTCTTCTTCGAAGAGTCGAATGGCTGTGCCATTCGAAATCCGCCTTTGGCGAATGAAGAATGGTAGCAGGGGTGGGAATTGAACCCACGACCTCGGGCTTATGAGTCCCGCGCTCTAACCAACTGAGCTACCCTGCCATAGTTTTATTATAAATTACAAATTTTAATTTTCAAACTAATTGAATACTTATAACATCTGCGAAGTTGGTGTAACCAACTGCCTGTCCTCCGTAGTCTCACTGAACGGGACGAGGGGGAAGCTACCCTGCCAAAAATATATATAAATTTTAAACCATTTTACAAAAAAAATAAATAATCTCTATTTATTTTACAAACCCTGAAAAATAATTAAATAGGTTTTTGGTAGCGGGGGGGGGATTTGAACCCCCGACCTCCAGGTTATGGGCCTGGCGAGCTGCCAAACTGCTCTACCCCGCGATAATATAATAAAGATACTGAACAAATTACATATTGTCAAGCTTACATAATTGGTACCGAAGGAGGGACTCGAACCCTCACCCTGAAACAGGACACGATTTTGAGTCGTGCGCGTCTACCAGTTCCGCCACTTCGGCATAAAAATATCTCCAAAAATCTACTTTTAAAATCGTGATAATATTTTAATTGAAATATAAGCTTAAGTCAATCAAAAGACACCCAAAAAATAAAGTGATATAATATAAACATGTTTTTATCAGTACATGCAACAGTGGCTATAACAAGTATAAATTATACACAAAATCCTATACTTCTTTTTTTAATTAACTTTTTTCTTCATTATTTACTAGATGCTATCCCGCATGGTGATGGAGATAATATAAAAGGATTCAAAAATCCAATAATAAATTTGGCAATCCTATCTTTTTTGGATTTATTTTTCGTCTTAATTATTTTATATTTTTCACACAACAATCTTAAATATAATTACAATACTTTAATTCCTGCAATAATCGGAGCTATACTACCAGACTATCTATGGGGATTATATAAAATCACAAATCTAAAAATCCTAAAATGGGCAAATGATATAAATGAATTATCACATAAAATAATAAAATACAAACCGCACTATTTGATAGAATACGGTTTGCAATTTATACCTATAATAATTTGCTATATAATTCTAAAATACTAAAAATTTTACTTTAATATAGCCCCAACTGGACATGCTTCAATAATTTCTTCTTGTTCCATGCCTTCACATTTTTCACATGAACATTCTGCTTTGCCATCTATGTCTATTTTAAAACAATCTGGACACAAACTTACACAGGTTCCACATGATATACATTTTTCTTTATCTACGTGCATAATATTTTATTTTATTAATTAATTTACTATCCTCTTATAACTAAATAAACAATATAACCAACATACAAAAATACTAAACTAGCTCCTTGCCATCTTTGAATGACATTTTTCTTTCCAACAAACATATAAATAAATACCAATATCGTGATAAATGTACCAAATAATACATCCACATTCAACACAGAATTAAACAATACTGGCCTTATAATAGCACTAAGTCCCAAAACCCAAAGTATATTAAAAATATTTGAACCAATCACATTTCCTATTGCAATATCTGAATTTTTTTTGAGAGCTGCTACAACTGAAGTAGCAAGTTCTGGTAGAGACGTTCCAATAGAAACTATAGTAAGAGCAATAAGCGATTCTGAGACTCCCCAATACATAGCAATATTAGTAGCACTCCTTACAACAAAATCACCACCAAGTGTAAGGGCAAATATTCCTCCAATTATGAAAAGTATTGATTTTAATGTAGAAAGCTTTTCTACATTTTCAGATTCTCCCTCAGTCTTAGATATACTAAATGTATAATATAAAAATACAATAAAAAATAAAATCATTATTATTCCATCTATTCTTGTTACAAAATTAGCTACTCCTTTATCTATTATTACATCATTTACTAAAACATCTAATACTAAAAAGGCCAACAAAGCAAATGGTATTTCTATTCGAACAGTCCCCTTTTTTACAACAAGTGGATATATCATAGCTGATATTCCAAGAATAAGTAATATATTAGCTATATTTGAACCAACAACATTTCCCATAACTATCTCACCACTACCTCTTATACTTGCCATTACATTTACTATAAGCTCTGGTGCCGATGTACCAAAGGCAACTATTGTAAGTCCTATTACAATATTTGATATGCCAAACTTTTTTGCCACAGAAGATGCACCTCTTACTAAATAATCAGCTCCTTTTATTAATATCACAAATCCTACAAGCAATAATAAAAATTGCAAAATGATCATATTTTTTACTTAATTTAATTATAAAAATATTATACCATATAAAAAAAATTAATTCTTGCCTATAACTATACACCAAATCTTGTTGGCACCATTGGTTTTTAGAAGCTTTGCTATTTCTGAAACAGTAGATCCTGTTGTATAAATATCATCTATTATTATAAAATTTTTATTTTGAATAAAATCTTTATTCAATAAACAAAAAGAATTTTTTATATTATCTATCCTCTGCTCTTTGTTTAATTTCGCTTGTTGTTTTGTATTTTTTACTCTTATAATTAAATCATCTTTTAAAACATAATCAAATCTTTTACAAAAATTATCAGCTATTAAATAAGACTGATTAAAACATCTTTCTATTAATCTTTTTTTATGAAGTGGTACTGGAATAATAATAGGATTTAAAATTTTGTTTGTTGTTTGTAAAAAATAAGAAATCATCAAAAGTGATAAATACCTTGATAAATCTTCTATATATTGATATTTGTATAAATGAATTACGCGCTGGAGCAATCTATTATGAAAAGAACAACAAACATGAACTTCATCTACATAATCAGTTGAAAAATAATTAGCACTGTTTATTTGTATAGTTTCAAAACATTTATCACAAATCAAAAAATTAGGAAATCCGCATCCAACACATTCAATTGGAAACAAAATATCTAATATTTTTTTGAACATATTTTTTGATAAAAAAATAAAAAGGCCTTATAAGACCCTTTTATATAAAAATAATATACAAAATACTAAATTTTTGCAATAGAGATTTTTTTGTTTTTAATACTAATCTTTATATTATTACCACTTCTAATTTTATCTGCCAACATATCATTTGCTATACCACTTTCAATATTATTTTGAATAAATTTACTAATATTTCTAGCACCTACATTTGAATTAAATGAGTTTTCGGCAATAAACTTGTAAACTTTATTATCTACACTTACTTTTATCCTTTTTTCATTCAATCTATCTACTAATTCAGATAATTTTAATTTTGCTATTTCTATAGTTGTTCTTATATCCAAATTTTTAAATACCAAAATTTTATCTATCCGATTCAAAAATTCTGGCCTAAAATAATCTGACAAAGAATTAACCGTCTTCTCTTCCAAATCAACATACTCTTCTTCAATAATTTCTTTTTTATCCTTATTTTTTACATCAAAACCAATTGATGCATATTTATTAAATTGTTCATTTCCTATATTTGAGGTCATTATTATAATTGTATTTTTGAAATTTATTACTCTACCACTTGCATCTGTAATATATCCATCTTCAAGTATTGTCAGTAAAAGATTAAAAATATCTGGATGAGCTTTTTCTATTTCATCAAAAAGAACTATTGAGTATGGTCTTAGTCTAATTCTGTCAGTAAATTTGTTTGAATCTTTGTATCCTACATATCCAGCTGGTGCACCAATAAGTTTTGAAGCGTCAAATCTTTCTGAAAACTCAGACATATCAATTCTTACCAAAGATTTTTCGTCATTATAAATTTCTTTTGCAAGTACTTTTGCTAGCTCTGTTTTTCCAACTCCTGATGGACCCAAAAATATAAATGAAGCAATAGGTTTGTTTGGATGTGAAAGACCAGCCTTTGATCTTCTTATATAATTTGAGACTTCTTTTACAATATCATTTTGACCTATTATATGATTTTGTATTTTTTGTTCCAAATTTACTAATTTTCTTTTTTCTGATTTTAATAAATCTTCTATTGGAACGCCTGAAATTTTGGAGACTATTTCTGCGACATCTTTTTCTGTAATTTCTCCCAAGTATTTCATTGGTTTAGAAATTTTGTCATTCATTTTCTTTAATTCCAAAATTATTTTATCTTCGTTTTCTTTGAATAACATTGCTTTTTCAAAATCATTTTCATCTATATATTGTTCTTTTTTATTTGAAGCAATGTGAAGACTATTTTTTAATTCAGATATTTTTTTGATAGAAGTATTTTTGGAATTTCTTACTTTTAATTTTGAAGCTGCTTCATCGATAATGTCTATGGCCTTGTCTGGCAAAAATTTGTCTGGCATATATCTCTGACTTAATTCCACTGCAGATTTTATAGCATCATCTGAAATTTTTACCAAATGATATTTTTCATAATTTTCTCTCAAACCTTTTAGAATTTCTTCTGTTTCTTTTGCAAGCGGCTCATCTACCAAAATAGCTTGAAATCTTCTTTCAAAAGCAGGATCTGATTCTATATATTTTTTGTACTCAGTTACAGTAGTAGCCCCTATTACTTTCAAGTCTCCTTTTGCAAGCTCTGGCTTCAGTAAATTTGCAGCGTCAAGCTGTCCTCCACTTGCTCCAGCGCCAACAAGAGTATGTATTTCATCTATAAACAAAATTATATCATCATCCTTTTTTGCATCATCAATAATTTTCTTTAATCTTTTTTCAAATTCACCTCTGTACATAGTACCCGCTATTACGGCTCCCAAATCAAGAGTTATTATTCTCTTGTTATGAAGTACTTGAGGAACATCTCCTTCAAAGATTTTCTTTGCAAGTCCTTCTACAATTGCAGTTTTGCCAACACCTGGCTCTCCAAGAAGCACTGGATTATTTTTTGTTCTACGACATAAAATATTTATAAGTCTATCTATTTCTTTTTTTCTGCCTATAACTGGATCCAATTTTTTTTGCATTTCTTCTGAAGTAAGATCTATCGTAAATTGTTGTTGATTACTTTGTTCACTAACCATTCCTTGACCCATAAGCATTTTTTCCAAAGCCTCTATATCACTTATATTTCCTTCTAATATATCTGTAAATTTATTTGTACCTATTAAAACATTATCTATATTTTTTATAATATCATTTTTGTTTATTTTTTTATCACTTAAGAAAGTATCAAGCTCTTTTATATTACTTTTAAAAATAGCGGCCAAAAGATGTTCTGTGCCAATATAGGAGTGTTTGTTTTGATAAGCTATTTTTACAGATTGTTCTATTATATCTTGGCACTGCTGTGAAAATATAGGAATATTAATTTTGTTTTTTGAACCAACATTTTTCTCACTCAAATCAGATCTTTTCAAAACTTCTTTTTTTAAATCTTCAGAAATTATTTTGTGATCTTTTAACACATTAAATGCTATAGAACCTTTTTCATTCGATAGGCAATACAAAACCTCCCAAAAATCTATTTCTTTTTTGTTTAGTGTTCCAGCCAAATCCTGAGCTTTTACAAGAACAGTTTTTAGTCTTTTTGAAAATTTTCCGAATATATTTGTAATATCTTCCATATTTTAATTATAACATTAAATTTCATTGAAATTCTATTTTAGAATATAAATCGTGTTATGTAAAGATTGTGTACAGTTAACACTAATAGGTAACACTTGGTATACTTAGGGGTAACACTGTTAACTAATAAACAAATATATGCCTTTAAAACCAAGTTATCCAAAAGAAAAGCGAGTTTTATGGTATTTAGGAGTA
>JAQUXC010000011.1 GCA_028692545.1 Patescibacteria group bacterium
ATGTGGCAGAAAATTCTCCTAGCGATCTTGCATCTAATGATGGTTGGTTTTATTATAATAATAATATAATTAGAAAGGATACTCCTGTCCATGTCACAACTGTAAGTGGAGACCAACACGAAATGCAAAACTTTGTGCTATAGCAGATGATTGGAAAACTCCTGAAGATAGAGTATATTGTGGTGTTTTTGGAGCAGGTGGATGTAATGTTTTGATTTTTGTACCAGCAGGAAGTACTGTTAATACATCATATTATAATCAGCATAATAATATAGCTTCTCAGATTATTTATGGTACAGAACTAGGAAATTCTTGGCTTGATAGTGGTTATGTGGCAGAAAATTCTCCTAGCGATCTTGCATCTAATGATGGTTGGTTTTATTATAATAATAATATAATTAGAAAGGATACTCCTGTCCATGTCACAACTGTAAGTGGAGACCAACACGAAATGCATGATGTTAATGCAAACAAATTCTCTTTTGAAGATTTTGGTTTTGTAGGTTCAGGAAGTATATTGAATTTTATAGATGTAAACGATTTTAATTTAGCGTCTTTATTTGACTCTCCTAATAATAAGTTAGAAAAATATATTTATGATGAGGGTGTAAACCTAACAACAGGGGCAGATCAGGGTGAAACGTATTACAATGCAAATACAACAATATTTACTGGAGGGCATTGTGGTGGTTGTGATTATCCTGACTTTTCTTCTTGTTTAAGTTATGGTAAGCATGAAGTTAAAACAGCTGAATGTAAAATGGGCAGTAATTGTGGTACTCATAGGTGGAGAAATAGGAAAAGATTTTGTAATCCTAGAACTTATAATTATTATGTAAATACACCAAGCCTTTGGAATTGGAGCTATTATTCGGGTGATTGTGTGCCAAATTGTGTATTTTCAATGGTTAATGATGAGACAGTAAATAATGGTTTAGGTTGTTTTAGGTATGGATATTCTGGTTATGATCACTATAAAAATTTAAGAACTTCATATGGTTCGGGGACCTCATTTGATTTAGCTTTATGTAATTCTACTGCAAGTACAACTTATAACATCATCCAATCACAGGCAGAAGCTGATTGTAATTTTGTAAATTGTATGGAAAGAACAGGTATTAATCAGGCATCCGATCACTCATGTTCTAGCTATGTTTTTAATGGTACAAACTGTGACTCATATTTATTTACATATGATATCAATAATGGAACATTTACTACATTAGGTAGTCAACAGATGGTTCTAGCTAATAATAAATGTATGATAGGTGGATTTATAGATGCTATAAACTACGGTAGTGGTCCAGTAGCATCTTTTGCAGATCCATCAATATCTGGTTCAACGTGTACTGAAGTAACTGTTTCTACAGGTGTTAATGCCACTTTAACTTCTACCAGTTGTATATCAGGATCATCTTGTGTTCAGTCGTGTCTTAGCTATTTTGATTTAGAAAATGTTGTTTTCAATGCGAATAATTTCTATTTATCAAAGGTAGAAAACCCAGAAACAGGGCCAAATGTTTCTGGTAATTCACCAAGATGTTATATAGATGATAAATGGGTGTGTACTGGAGCAAGAACAAGTGATCCTTCCAGATATAGTGTACTTACAGATGTAAGTTATAGCAAAATTTGGCAATCTCCTAATTTTGTAGATATACAAGCACCATTTTCTGCACTATTTAATAATGATGAGGCAAGTAGACTTGCAATCAAGTTGAATAGTAATCCAGCTTCTTCTTATGATTTTTATTCAAATATTTTAGATACAAATGTAAATAATTTTGTTGCTGCCAAAGCTCATTTGAATAATATTGTAATAAAAGTTCCAGATGGAAATTTTCAATATAAAAATACTAGCAATGCTTGGTTGTCAGTTGAAGATGCAGTGTCTTTACCTTCTGTATTAAGTGCTTTGCCAGCATCTGATTATTGGGACCTTACAAACTCTACAAACCCACCTATTATTAAATTTCTTGAATATGATGAGGAAAATAATAGTATTTTAGAAGGTGATTATGGCATAAGTGTAAATAATATTAATGGGGCTAATATAATTAACAGTGAAGGAAGTCTTTATGCAAGTTTATCTTTTTATGCATATACTGGTTCAGGTAGAGAGCCAATACAAGATATAATTATAAATTGGGAAACCGGTGTAGAAACTACAATAGAAGGTCCATTTAAAAATCGTAAACATAATTGTGATAGAAGGTGTGGAACTAATTATAATGATGCGTTTGATAGTTCATTGGGTGATGAGTGTTATGATGATTCAACTTGTGGTAGTGGTAATAAGTGTTTTGGTAGAAGCTGGGGAGATACGCAAAGTGCTTGTATGGAAGATAATAAGGACAAAAAAGAAATAGGATATTTTTCATATAGTTATATATATTCATGTGATCCATTGAATAACGCATGGTTATCAAATTGCTCACAGTACGGAATACCTGGCGGATGTTGTGTATATACACCAAGCGTTACAGTAAAGGATAATTGGGGTACGACTGCAACAGGAAATCTTGGTACTTGTGATGTTGGGGATTGTTCTATAATAATTACACCTAGATAGAGATGATAAAACAAACAAAAAAAATATTTCAGAATTTTTCTAATAAATGGTTTGGTTTTTCAAAAAAAAGAAGAACATTTTTGACTATATCATTTTGTCTTATATTTTTGTTGTTTATTAGTCCATTTTTTGTAAAGGCAGATAATTTAGGATCTGCTATTGGTCAGATACTTACAAATGTAGTTTTGTTTTTTGTAGATCTTGCGTCAACATTGGTAATATTAGAGATGAAGGTTATGGTGTATTTGGCTCAATGGAGAAGTTTCACAAAGGGTGTTTTTGCCGTTGAGGAAGGTTGGAAGATTGTGAGAGATTTATGTAATATGTTTTTTATACTTATACTTCTTGTAATATCTTTTTCTACTATTTTGAAAATAGAATCATATGCATACAAAAAATGGTTAGCAAAGCTTGTAGTTTTTGCTATCATCATAAATTTTTCAAAAACAATTACAGGAATTTTGATAGATTTTTCTCAGGTTATAATGCTTACATTTGTTTCTTCATTTCAGGCTGCTACAGCTGGTAATCTAGCTCAAGGTTTGCATTTGGGTGAATTTTTGAAAGCAGATTCTAGTGGAAATATTGCAGAATCAGATTCTTGGACTATGTTTGGAGCGGCTGTTTTAGCTCTTATTTTGATGGCAATATTTGGAATAGTAATGCTTATAATGATAGTGATGCTTATGGGTAGAATAGTTACTTTATGGGTTTTGACAATATTATCTCCTATAGCATATTTACTTCAAGCATCTCCAATTGGTACAAAATATGCCAATCAATGGTGGGAAGAATTTAGCAAAAATCTTATAAGTGGGCCAGTACTTGCGTTCTTTTTGTGGCTCGCTTTATTCACTATACAAAATGCTTCAGACAAACAATTATTAACTACACTAAATGAACAAGGATCCGCAGAAATACCAGATGATGATAATAATAAATTAGCAGGACAAGGAGTGGGTGCAGGACCAGGTAGTGCTACAGGAACACAAGTCGGAAAAGCATCTGTATTACTTGATTATATAGTTGTAATAGCGCTTCTTATAGCTGCAATAAAAGTAGCTCAGTCAATGGGTGTTATGGGATCTCAATTTGCAGGATCAATGATGAGTAATATGAATTCTTTTGCTGGAAAAGCAGCACGTTTTGCTGTAAAAACACCACTGAAAGGTGCTGCAGGATTAGCTTCATGGGCTGATAGAAAAACTTTAAGTAAATGGGGTGTTGGATATCACTCTGCAAAGATGGGTATAGAGGGAATTAAAGCTAGTTTTGCAGATAAAAAAGATCAAGATATGAAAGATATAAGAACTAATGCTGCCTCAAGAACTGGTTTATCAGGTGTTCTTTTTGGTGCAGCTCGTGGCAAGGAATGGGGTAATAGATATTTAGCTGGTACTTTGGGGCTAAAGGGTTTGTCAAGCGCTGTTGGTGATACTTTTCATGGAGCTGGTTATACAAATAAAGAAAGTGATGAATTAGATAAAGCAGGAAAAGAAAAAGAAAGATTAGAAGGATTAAGGGAAAATATTGGATCTATGGCCTTTGGTAAAGAAGAGCAAGATAAAATGAGAGAAACAAAGGATGAAGAAATAGAAGAAGAAGAAAAGAAGAAGACTGAATTAATGGACGGAAAGACAAAAGAGGAATTAGAGGCTAATGTTGAAGAAGCAAAGGCAAAGGCAAAGGCAGCAAAAACAGATGAAGAGAAAAAAAGTGCTGATGATGAATTAAAAAAAGCACAAGATAAGCTAGATGAATTAGAAGCAATAGAAGATAAAATTAAAAAATTAGCAGAAGAAAAAGAGTCAATAAAATTATTTGATATAGAGTCTGATGATTTTGAAGCTTTTTCAAAAATACAACATGAACAAGAAATAAAAAGAATAAATAGTGATCAAACATTAACTAGTAAAGAAAGAAGTGAGCAAATAAAAGATGCAAAGAGTGATTATGAAATAAGAATGGATAGATTTCATGGATTAAAAGCAAATCAGGAGAAAGAAGAGGAAGATATTACTGTAAAATATAATGCCGCAATGACTGCTGTTGCAGAGAATCCGGGGTTAACTGATGATGAGGCTGAGAGACAAAGAAAAGAATTAGAAGAACAAAAATCTAAAGAGATTTCTGATTCTAAGAATAAAGTTGCTAGTTTTGTTATAAAAAAAATGTCGTCTAGCGTAACTTCTGAAAATTTTGTAGAAAATGCTAATGAAGAATATCAAGAAGAAGATTTGAGAATTCAAAATGATAAAAATTTGTCAGAAAAACAGAAGGATAAAAAGCGTCGTCATTTAGCAGAACATCATAATAGAAAATTAAAAAGATATAGTGAATTTAAAGATAATCAAGAGGGAGAACAAGAATTAAAAGAGCTTGATATAAACTCTGAATATGATGAAAGAGTTAAAACAGTTGAAAGTGATAGGACTCTCTCAGATGATGAACAAAGAGTTAGAATAAATAACTTAAATAGAGAGAGAAGAGATAAAATTGATGAATCAAGAGTTGAATCAAAATTAAATATAGATAATTTTGTAGGTAAAATGTCTGGTGCTATATCTAAAGATGATTATAAAAAATCTATAGACGAACGAATACAAGCAAAAGAATCAGAAATGACAGAGCATAAAGAAAATATATCAAAATACACCATGGTTAGTACAACCGCAAGATCTGCCCATAGAGAATTGGTAGACAAAAAAGCAAAAGAAATATCTGGATTACAGAGTCAGACTGAGCTTATATCTGCATTTAGATCTGCTATGAATGCTGGTGATCAGTATACAGGTTTGGCTGTTGTAGAAAAACTTGCAAAAGATGGTAATTTGAATGAATTATTGAACGAATTTAATTATGATAGTAATGCTATTGGTCAAACAAAATTTTTCGAGGAAAAATTTGGAGGAGATTTTGGTATGAAAAAACAAGAGTATTTAGCAGCACAAAATGATGTAAGTTATGCTGCTGAGAAAGCTGGACACTGGGAACAAGCCAGAACTGTAAAAGTAAGGCCAGATGGAAAATTTGAATGTATGGTAAGACAGAATGAAGATGGGTCTTGGGATGATTCAGAACATGCATTTGAATGCTGGGCTGACATTATGAAACTGGATCCACAGGTTATAGCTAGAACTTTAAATAGATTGGCTTTTGGGGGCGAAAATGGTAAAACCAAAAAATTTGAGATGAGTGCACTTGGAGGTATGCTTGTAAAATCTCTTGGTGCTAATAGTGAATTTATAACAAGACATGCACAAAGAATGAATATAAATTTAGCTACAAATTTGGTAAACTCTGATAAGACCAAATCTTTAGCAGGAGATAAATTTTATGAGGCGTTATTGAAATTAACAACTCAAACATCTGGAAAGACATTAAGTCCAGAGGATATATATAATGAGGTAATGAAAATATTTAAAAATAAAACTTAAATAAAATTAATCATGCAATACGATTTCAACAACAAGAATACAATTCAAAGCTTTAGAAAAGAGCTAGATTCTATAATTGAGTCAGAAGATGGAATTAGAGGATATAAATTTGCTCTTTATATGCAAAAGATTTTGGATATTCCAGAGATTGGAAATACATTAAGTCAAGAATCACGGGCTCAGTATGATGATATGATAATTACCGCTAAATTTCTAGGACTTCATAGACTTAGTGAAGAAGAATTTTTTAAATTATTGGAAGAACATTTCAATAAGATGTTTGATATAAAATATTATAATATTTCAAGTAGAGTAGAATATTTTCTTGTGACAAATTTTTATTTTTTACCAGATAGAGATGAATTCAAAATTAAGATTAGAGATTTTTTGTTGAGCAACAAAATTTTGATATCAAAAGAGAAAATAAAAATAAATGGCGTTTTAGAGGATCAAAGTGTTCAAAATTGGTTAAAAGATTTTAGAAATAAATATACTGAAGATGGGTTTTTGGACCCAGTTTCAATTAGTGAATATTTTACTTCAAGTGAAAATTTTAATGCTTTATCTTTAAAAGAAAAAGACGATGTAAAGTCTATTTTTGATCTTTATTCAATGCTCAAGATGAAGTCATCTGATTTAATAGGAATGGAAGAAGCAATATCTATAGAAACTCCTGATGGAGAATTGGCAGTACTGAGACATGGAGAAATAGAAAAAATCCCTAGAGAAGTATATAAATTGTATGATGAGATAAAAGATATTATGAATCCAGATATTGAAGTGAGGTCAAAAAAGGTTTTTGATGTTGATGAAGAATCAAAGTCTTTACCAAAAGAAGAAAAAAATATTGATGAAAAAAAATCTATACAGATATTATTGCAAAAATATAAAGATTTTGAAGATAAAATGAATCAATTAGATACAAAAAATCTAGAGCAATACAAAAATAATTTAGATTCTCTTTTTGGTGAATTTGAAAATTATTCGAAAGATAAAAACAAAATTTTTTCTTTTATATTATTTTTGGTAAAGAATGGTTTGTTTAATCAGTTTTATAAATCAGTACCAGGAGTTGCCGGATTAGAATTTAAAAAATATTTATCTACAAAATTTTCTGAAAGTATTGTAGAATTTATAGTTGAGCATTATGAAAATCCAGAATCAGTAAGTTTGTTTTTACAATTTTTGTTAAACAGGTCTGGAATAAATGAAAGAGAATCAGCTTTGTTCGGAATGTATATAGCAAATATTTTCAAGAAAAATAAGCAAGAAAAATATTTTTCTATTGTGTATGGTGATTTGAATCTTGAAAGCTTTTTATGGAGAGATGTGGTAGAGGAGGCAGGGATTGTAAAATTTAAATAGATCTTATAAAAAACCACCCCGGGGGTGTTTACACTCCCGGGGTGGTTTTGGTTAGTTTTATGTATTTAAGCTCTTTCTACATATTCTCCTGTTTCTGTATTTATCTTTATAATATCGCCATCTTTTATAAATAAAGGGCATTTTATATTTGCACCTGTTTCTATGGTAACTTGTTTTGTAGCAGATCCAGCTGTATCGCCTTTTACTCCAGGTGGAGCAGATATTACTTTAAATTCCATTTTTGTAGGTAAACTTACAGACACTGGTTTATCATTGAATTTTAATATTTCTACAATTGTTCCATCTTTTAAATAATCAACTTGTTCTTTCATGGATTCTATATCAAAGAAGAATTGTTCGAATGTTTCTTGATCCATAAAATAACAATTTTCATTATCTTTGTATAAAAAACTTGCTTTTTCTCTAGTTAAATTTGCTTCTTCAGCTTTGTCTCCACCACTGAATGTTTTTTCAAGCATATCACCTGTTATAAGATTTTTGAGCTTTGTTTTCAAAACTGCACCACTCCTTGCTTGTTTGGAATGTTGAGCAGATATTATTTTATATGGTTGATCCTTAAAAGATATTATTTTGTTTAGTTTTAATTCATTGAATTCTAACATATTTTTTCTTGCTCTGTCTGCGGCGTGCCACTATGGCGTGCGAATGACAGGATTAATTTTAGACAATTTTAAATTCCTGTTTTAGGGACAGGAATTTTTGTGAGGGTTGTTTATGATTTTGTATATGGTAATAAAGCCATAAACCTTGCTCTTTTTATAGCTTGGCTTAATTTTCTTTGGTGTTTTGAGCATACTCCATTTCTTTTTTTTGGTACTATTTTTGCATAGGAGCTTATGAATTTTTGTAATAATTGAATATCTCTGAAATCGATATAATCTATATCTTTGTGACAGAAATAGCAATATTTCTTTTTGTTTATAGTTGTCTTTGTCATAGTTTTAAAATTCTAAAATATATAATTATTTTTTATTTTTTTCATTCGTGGCGCCTGTCTTTCTTGTGGGCAGGAATTCGTCTTCGGAGGATAGTTATTTATTAAAATGGTATATCCTCAATATTTATTTCTTCCTCATCGTCTTGTTGACTTTGGTCTTCACTAGTTTCAGTTTTTGCTTTATTAAAATTATTGGAAGCCCCATCTCCTGATTTATTATCTAACATTATCATATTTTCGGCTATTATTTCAGTTCTATATTTTTTTATACCATTTTGGTCTTCCCAATTTCTGGTTTGTAATCTACCTTCTAGATAAATTTTACTACCCTTTTTTAGATATTGAGTAATAATTTCTGCTAGCTTTCTCCATGCAACTATATTATGAAATTCTGTTTTTTCTTGTTTTTGTCCTTCTTGATCTTTCCATGTCATATTTGTAGCCATAGAAAATGAAACTACTGGTTGTCCTGATGGAGTTGTACGTGATTCTGGATCAGCTGTTAGTCTTCCTATTATTGTTGCTCTATTTAGATCCATATGTTTTTTGTTCTACTTAGCTATATTAACTAAGTTGAAATAGTTAATTATATTTTATATTTCTTCGTTGTTTAATATTTCATCAAGTTTTTTGTCTAGCTCATTTTGTTCTACTTTTTCTTCTTCTTTTGAAACTTTTGGCTCTTCTTTTACTGTTTTTTCAGGTATTATATCTTCCTCTTTTTTAACTTCTTCAATTTCAACTTTTTCAGCCTTTTTTTCTTTTATGGTTTCTTCCGCTCTAGGTTTAGTATTTCTTATTGTATTAGGCTTTCTGTTTTCTTTATCATTATCATTATTGGTTTTTTCTTCTAAATTTTTTGTAATATCTAGACCACCAAGAGAAGCTGATTTTTTTATAGTCAAAAATCTTAATATATTTTGATTTAAAGATATTTCTTTTTCTAGTCCTTTTATAGTTTCTGATCCACTATTAAATCTTATAGAATAATATACACCTTTACTCATTTTATCTATAAGATAGGTGAATTTTTTTCTTTCAAGATTTTCTTCTAATGTTATTTCTCCATTATTTTTGATAATCAAGTTTTTAACAAAGTTTACTACTTCTGAATGTTCATTTTCAGGTAGATTTGCATTGATAATAAATGTTATTTCGTAGTGCTGTTTTTGACTCATTTTTTTTATTAATTTAGTATAAAAATTAAATTTACTAATAGTAAATCTATAAAGAAACTTAACATTTATTTTACACTAAGTCAATAGTGTTATTGCATTTGTTGGTTTTTGATAAAACTGCAATCAATCTTTCAAATAATATATTTTAATGATATTATTTAGATATAAATAAATTTATCAATAAATTTATGATGGTTCAAATTACAGACCAAGTTTTTAAACAAAAATCAATAGAAAATTACCTTTCGGAATTAAATGTTCCGGAACAAAAAAGAGAAAAAGCTCTTATGTCTATAACTGATATGGTTTATGGTAGAAATCAAAGGATTATAGAGATAGAAAAAGAAGTGGATGAGGAAAAAAGAGAAGAAATCGCCAAGATAATAAATGAAAAAGACTATCTAATTAAACAAAAATTAGAACAAATCATAGATGGTGTAGAAGAGGATATAAGTTATGACTACTAATCCAGTTGTTTTAATTATTTTGGATGGTTGGGGAATTACTCAGCCATCAATTGGTAATGCGATATCATTATCAAAGCTTGATTATTGGAATTTATTAATAAAAAATTATCCAACTTTTTTGTTGCAAGCATCTGGAGAAGCAGTGGGTCTTCCATATGGAGAGATGGGAAATTCAGAAGTGGGACATCTTACCATAGGTTCTGGTCAAATTGTTTTACAAAGTTTAAATAGAATAAATAGGGAAGTATTAAATGGTGGTTTTTTTAAAAATGAGATTTTATTAAAGACAATGAGTCATGTAAAAAATAGTAATTCTTCACTTCATATAATAGGTATGATAGGTACTGGTGGAGTACATTCACATCAGGCTCATTTAGAAGCTCTTATTAAAATGGCTTCAGATAGTAATTTAGAAAGAGTATATCTGCATTTGTTTTTGGATGGTAGAGATACGGCAAAAAATAAAGGTTTAGAATTTATAAGAGAACTGGAGAAGACTATTAGATTGTATAATTGTGGTCAAATAACTACTTTGTCTGGAAGATTCTATGGAATGGATAGAAATAATAATTGGAATAGAATAAAGTCAAGTTATGATGCAATATTTCACGCTCAAGCAAAAGAATATTACAATGATCCTATACTTGCTATTCAGAGTTCTTATGCAAAAAATATATTTGATGAAGAATTTAACCCTGTTGTTATAGGTGACAAAGAATCACCTATTAAGGTTATGGACAATGATGCAATAATATTTTTTAATTTTAGGGCTGATAGAGCAAGACAACTTACTCAAGCAATGTCATTGGATGATTTTTTAGAATTTGACAGAGGTGATAGGCCAAAGAATGTGTTTATAAGCACATTTACAGAGTATAAATCAGATTTTCCTGTAGAAGTTGCTTTTAGAAGAAAGGACATAAATGATACATTGTGTGAGGTTATCAGTTCTAATAATTTATCTCAGTTACATATTGCAGAAACAGAAAAATATGCTCACGTTACATTTTTTTTTAATGGATTAAAAGAAGAAAAATTAAAGGGTGAAAATAGAATACTTATTCCTTCTCCAAATGTTGAAACATATGATATGAAACCAGAGATGTCATCACAGGAAATAACTCAAAATCTTATAAATAGTATAAATAAGAAAGAATTTGATTTTTCCGTTGTAAATTTTGCAAATGCAGATATGGTAGGACATACTGGAAATTTGAGTGCAGCAAGACAAGCTGTTTTGGAAATAGATAGAAGTTTGTCAAAAATAATACCAGAAGTACTTAGTCAAAATGGCACTGTGTTTGTAACAGCAGATCATGGTAATGTAGAAGAGGTAGTGAATTTAAAGACTGGGGAAATTGACAAAGAACATAGTAATTTTCCCGTTCCTTTTATTACTATAAACAATAAAACACATGGCAAGGGTTATAATCTTAATAATGATATTTTGTATAAACAAGATATTTCTGGAGTATTATCAGATATAGCCCCAACTGTACTTGCAAGATTCAAATTGCGCCCTAGTTCCAATATGAAGGGGATAGATTTAGTTAGGGGTATATTATAAAAAATAACATAACTTTGTATGTACGACAGAGTAAAAAATAAAATGCAAAACAAAAATATGAAAAAAAAAGTTTTAAAAAAAATAACAAGTAGAGACGTACTAATACCATTAGATGTTCCTATTTTAAAAAGAAAAGAATATGTTAATAATTATTTAAAAATAACAAGAAATAGTGGAAGACTTATGCTTTTTGCAGGTGATCAAAAAATAGAGCATTTAAATGATGATTTTTATGGAGAAAATATTAGTGATGAAGATGCTAGTCCAGAACACTTATTCAGGATTGCATCAAAGGCAAAAATAGGAGTTTTTGCAACTCAGCTTGGTCTTATAGCAAGATACGGAATGGATTATAAAAATATTCCTTATCTTGTTAAATTAAATGGTAAGAGTAATCTGGTAAGAAAAGAACAAGAAGATCCAATAAGTAGACAGTTTACAGAGCTAAAAGATGTTGTAGAATTTAAAAGACAAAACAAATTAAACATTTTGGGTGTTGGTTATACAATATATTTGGGAAGTGAATATGAAGCAGAAATGCTTGTAGAAGCATCTAGTATTATAAACGATGCCCACCAAGAGGGTCTTGTAGTAGTTTTATGGATTTATCCAAGGGGTAAAGCGATAAAGGTAGAAAAAGATGTTCATCTTATAGCAGGGGCAACTGGTGTTGCATCATGTCTTGGTGCTGATTTTGTAAAAGTAATATATCCTGATTTAGAAGGAGAGCCAAGCCCTGAAATGATAAAAGAAATAATTAGCGCTTCTGGTAGAACAAAGGTTGTTTTTTCTGGGGGTGAGTCTATGAGTAGAGAATTGTTTTTGAAAAGACTTATTTATCAATTGGAAAATGGTGCTATGGGGGCTGCTATTGGTAGAAATATTCATCAAAAGAGTTTAAAAGATGCAGTGGAAATATGTAATGATGTTTATTCTATTATTGTAGAGGGCAAAACCACATTTTAGCTTTACATCTTCATGGGGGGGGGTGATAAAATATATTATATAATAATATACATCACAATTTATATAAATATTAATAAAATCATTAATTAATTTTTAAACATTTATGGTTAAAGCAAAACAATTAATCAAAACAAATATTTCATTTTTTGTATTTATTTTATCTTTTTTATTGGCAAATCAATCATTTGCATCTGTTAATTTCGGATCAATAGATAATACAAACAAATATGCATACAATGAAAATACTGGATGGATAAATTTTAAAGATGCAAATAGTGATATCTATATATCAGATACACAGCTTACTGGATATGCATATAGTGAAAATACAGGATGGATATCACTAAATTGTTCTAATACTAATACATGTAATGATAATAATTACAAAGTATCAAATACAGAAAGTGGAGTATTAGGCGGTTATGCGTATAGTGAAAATGCAGGATGGATAAATTTTACAGGAGTTACAATAAACACAAATGGTGAATTTACTGGCTATGCATATGGAGAGAATATTGGATATATATCAATGAATTGTTTAAATACTGATACATGTGATGATAATAATTATAAAGTATCAACTGACTGGATTCCAAAATCAGTAAGACCATCATCAGGATCACTGGGTGGAGGATGGAGTAACAATACAAACAATAACAACAATCAGAATAATAATGATAATGAAAATAATAACAATGAAGAACAAAATAATAATGATAATGAAGAAAACAATAATAATGAAGAAGATAACACTAACAATAATGAAGTAAATAAGGTATGGAAAACTGGTAAGTGGGTAAAAACAGAGGATAGTAGTACGGTCTACTTTGTAGATACTGACAATATCAGACATTCATATGTAAATGAAAAAATATGGTATTCGTACTTTAATGATGACTTTTCATTTGTTAGTACAATAACTAAAGAAGAACTAGCTACTTATACACTAGGAAAGAATGTTCCATACAATGTAGGAATACTATTTAAAATACCAACTGTTCCAAAAGTATATCTAGTAGGAAGTAACGGAACTATACGATGGATAAAGACAGAAGAAAAAGCAATAGAGTTATATGGAAAAGATTGGAATAAGCTAGTTCATGATCTACCAGATGAATTGTTTGGAGATTATACTGAAGGAACATCAATAGAGTAATCAACAAATAATTAATTAATATATATATAAATAAATAATAATAACAATATGAAACCCATTAGATAGTACAACCTATTTATGGATTTCAATTAATAATAACAATAATAAATAACAAAACATAACAATATGAAAAAAATCATATCTAATGGGTTGAAAACAAAACAAATATTAAAAAACATTTCATTTGCAGTACTAGTAATGCTTATCACATTTAGTATTACAAAAGCAGGAGACCTGTTTCCAGCAGGAACATCAGTATCATCTACATTCTATACATTAGGAGATATTTACACTAAATTAACAGATAACACAAGTAGTGCAGACGAAGGAGATCATGATCTTACATCATCAGCCACACCAGCATCTACATTTCACACACTAAAAGAGATATATGAAGCAATACCAGATATTGATTCAAGTAAGATACTATATGGTACAAGATATATGGGGGTAGGTGGTACTGCATATCCATCACAACCACTAAAAACAGGTCAGACAAAATGTTATGATCCAAGTAGTGCTACGGGAGATGAAATTCCTTGTTCTGGCACAGGTCAAGACGGTGAATATCAAATAGGTCAAGCAATGAGCTATACCACAACAACTAATACAGTATTAGATAATTCAACAGGTCTAATGTGGAAGAAATGCAGTGAAGGATTAAGTGGTAATAATTGTGAAACTGGTACTGCTACAACACATACTTTTGCTCAGGCAATTACTATATGTGAAAATGACGAAACTGATGGATATACGGATTGGAGATTACCAAACATAAAAGAATTATTAACATTAGTAGATTTTGGTAAATCAAACCCAGCCATTGATATAACCGCTTTTCCAGCAACAGTCAGTGAGTACTATTGGTCATCTACTACATATCTTGATAGTCCGCGCATCGCTTGGAGCGTCTATTTCTATGATGGCGGCACCGGCAACGGCGGTAAGGGTAATGAGGGCTATGTTCGTTGCACCCGATGAATCCCGTGAGATAGTCTTATTAATATCGCCATTTTTCGTTTAGATTCATATGGTATTAAAATATCAATACATCGATAATTCGTGTATCTCACGGGATGAATTCCCTGAATTTTCCCATCCCGCTAAGCGGGATGGGATTGATTATCTGATTATTTGATTATTTTATCCCACCCCCAGGGCGGGTTTTTATTTGACAAAATATAGTTTTGGGTATATACTCATAATATAGCTTAGATTTTTTGAATAGCTATCAATAAATTTTAGCTATGTTAATAAATAATCCCGCAAATCGAGTTTAACCAGCTTAGCTGTTTTTAACTTTAAAAAACGGGACAGGAGAAAAAATATATGCCAAAATATGATGGAACAGGTCCTATGGGACAAGGTCCTATGACTGGTAGAGGTATGGGAAATTGTAATTCTTTTCGTTCAGGTTTTCCTTGTCGTGGTCTTAGATTTTTAAACAGACAAAATCCTAAAAATCTAGAAGACTATAGAGATGAATTGAAAGAAGAATTATCTTATGTAGAAAATGAGATAAAGGACTCCAAATAATAGACAAAAGGAGAAAAGGGGTTTTTGCCTCTTTTCTTTTTGTAAAATTTTTATTATTATACGAATATATATTTATATCTTTTTAATTTACAAATTATATGTCAAGACCAAGATTATGTAGAAAAGTAAGCACAAAAGCTGTTTCAAAATATTTCAAACCCCAAGGAATTCCTATGAGAAATTTGGATATTGTTTTTTTGTCTCATGAAGAAATAGAAGCGCTTAATTTGAAAAATATAAAAAATTTGGATCAAATAGAATCAGCAAAAAAAATGAATACATCACAGAGTACATTTCAAAGAATTTTGTCATCAGCTTACAAAAAAATAAGTGATGCTATGTTAAATGGAAAAGCAATAAAAATTAAAGATTAAAAATTTATGAGTACATTTTATCTTATATTATTTTCTACACTTTGCGTGAGTATGATTTCTTTATCTGGTGTACTTGTTTTGTTTTTTAAGGAAAATATTTTGCGAAAAATAATTCTTTTTTTGGTTGCATTTTCTGCAGGAGCACTTATGGGTGGAGCATTATTTCATTTATTACCAGAAGCTATAGAAATAATGGATAATAGTTTTATGGTGTATGTTTGGATTATGATAGGATTTTCTACATTTTTCTTTTTGGAGCAATTTATACATTGGCATCATTGTCACAAATTGCCAAGTGAACACAAAGAGCCATTTACGTATTTGGTGCTTATATCCGACTCTGTTCATAATTTTATAGATGGAACTGTCATAGCCAGTGCATTTATTGTAGATATAAAAGTTGGTATTGCTACTTGGATAGCTGTAATGTTGCATGAGTTTCCTCAAGAGCTTGGGGATTTTGGGGTACTTATTCATGGTGGTTGGAGTAAAATAAAAGCTTTAATTTTTAATTTCACATCATCTTTTACAGTTATAATTGGTGCTATGTTTGTATATTTTACTTCTAGTAGTTTGAGCCTTGTGTTTCTGTTGCCATTTGCATCTGGAAGTTTTATCTATATTGCTGCGTCAGATCTTATCCCAGAGATAAAGCTTCATCCTGATAAAAAAAATAGTATTTTTTATTTTTTATTTTTTGTATTGGGTATATCTTTTACATTAATTATAAAACTTATAGATTTTTAATTTTGTGATATAATTAAATAACATATTACATTCTGTCTACATGTAGTCAGAAGTAAACATAATTAATAATATTAATAATTCCCCAAAACGGGACAAATAAAAATTATGAGAAAACAAACTGTAAAAAAACAAACAGTATCAGAATCAAGAACATATCTAAAGCCATGGATGCTTATAGTTTCAGTTCTTGTAGTAGCAGTACTTGTCGGTGCTGTTATATATTCTGGTCAACAAAGTATTGTAAAGGATAAGGATGAAAATTTGAAAAAATCTGAATCTAGAATAAAAGATTTATCATCACAGTTAACACAAATGGAAGAATATATAAGAACAAACATGGTACAAAAAGAAGAAGAAAAAAAACCAGAGAATATAGTTTATACAAATAGTAAAAGTGGATTTTCTATGGAATTTCCTAAAACATGGGGAAATTATATAGCAAAAGATAGACAATTGAAATTTGGTGTGATTGGTTCTACTGATTCAGTTGATTTTTATTTTGATGAAAATAGTCCTGTTTTTAATATAGCTATGATTGACAAAAGTATATGGGATTCTGTAAAAGATTTATCTTATTATACACCAACAAAGATTCAAGAAAATGATAAATATGTAGTTGCCTATTCTATACCAAAGGGAGTAGATGAAGATTTTATAGCCTCAAAACAAGAAGATATAAATATAATTTTAAATAGTTTTACAATTTTAGAACCTAGTAATATAGATACAGATGGTGTAAATCAGCCTGTTTCTAATATTACACCCTCTAATCCAGAACCTGTATTAGAATAAAAATTTATGAAAGTTCTAAAAATAGGCGCAGATTGGTGTGCAGAATGTTTGGTGATGAAACCTCGTTGGAAAGAAATAGAGGAAGAGTTTAATTTTTTAGAAACAGAATATTTTGATTATGATAAAAATAAAGATATAAGAGAAAAATATAATATTAAGCATGTTCCTAGTTTTATATTTTTGGATAAAGATGTTAATGAATTTTTGAGAAAAGAAGGTATAGTAGAGAAAAGTGAACTTATAAAAATAATAGTAGAAAATAAAGATAAATAATAAAATGAGTGTTGTAAAAAATAAAACATTTAAATTTATTTTGTTGGTAGTTTTTTTTGTACTGATACCATTTTTTTCTTTACATGCAAAAGAAATTGAGATAAATTTTTTGTTTAGTCCTACATGTCATTTTTGTGCTAATGAAAAACCATTTTTATATTCTTTGGAAAATAATAATAAAGATATTATTGTAAACAGTTATGATATAACTGATTTAAAAAATGAAAATTTGGTAAAAAATTTATATTTAGAATACAAAGTTCCTTATAATGATTATGGATCCGTACCTATGACATTTATAAAGGATAAATATTTTGTAGGTTACAATGAAAAAATAGGAGAAAGTATAAAAAATTATATAAACGATTTAAATAATGAGGTAGATCATGATGTTGGCGTTGGAGATAATAAAAAAATAGAAATAGAGCGAATTGAAAATTTTAGAAATTTTAAAATTCCTTTTTTTGGAGATATTGATGTAAATAATTTTTCTCCTATGATGCTTAGTATTACAGTAGGTGCTTTGGACGGATTCAATGCTTGTGCTATGGTTGCTCTCGGTTTTCTTCTTACAGTTTTAGTGGGAACCGGTAGTAGAAAAAAAGTATTTATTATAGGATCTGTATTTATATTAATATCAGGTCTAATGTATTTTCTTTTTATAACAGCCTGGCTTAATCTTTTTATTTTTGTTGGATATATAAAAATTGTAAATATTATAGTTTCTCTTTTTATAATAATTTTCTCAGTTTTTGTTTTGAAAGATTATTGGACAGGAGTTGTGTGTAAGATGTGTGATGTATCAGAAGGAAAGAAAGAAAATATTTTTACAAAATTACAAAAAAAATTATTTGTAAGTATAACAAGAATATCTAATTCGGAAATGTCTCTTTTTGCTATGATTTTAGTGGTATCTGTTGTTGCTATTGGGGTAAATTTGGTTGAGCTTGTTTGTTCTTTGGGTTTTCCTATGGCTTATACAAAAATATTAACCTCCTACAATCTTTCCAAATTTTCTTATTATTTTCATATTTTTATCTATGTTTTGTTCTACATGATAGATGATTTTATAATTTTTTGTTTGGCTATTTTTACATTAAAAATAACAAATATTTCACAGAAATATTTAAAATTTGTAAAATTAATAAGTGGATTAGTGCTTTTTGTATTAGGAATTATAATGCTTATAAAAAATTAATTTATGTCTAAAAAAAATATTCAAAAGTTCTTGTTGTTAGGGATAATTTTTTTATTTCCATTTTTTGTATTCGCTCAAGAAACAGTAAACCCTTACAAAAATTTATCGGAGGATGTAAATAATAATGTTGATAGTGTTTTATTTAAGGCGGTAGTTATAGAAATATTGGAAGAAAAAAAAATAGAAGATGTAAATGGAAATATTATAGAACAACAAAATTTAAAATTAAAAGGTTTGAATAATGGATATGAAAATAAGGAAGTTGTATATAATGGAATAAGTGATATGCAAGTTTACTCGGTTCAAAAATTTAAGCTTGGCGACAGGCTTATTGTGAGTGCAGATACAAATACAGATGGAGAAATTGTCTATTATGTTATAGATTATATAAGAAACAATTCTATATATTTATTATTTTTTATATTTGTTTTTTGTATTTTGATAATAAATAGATTAAAAGGTTTTAGGGCTATAGTAAGTTTGTTTATAACATTTTTTGTTATATTAAAATTTATATTGCCACAAATATTAAATGGCGTTAATCCTATAATAATATCTATTCTCGGGGGATTTTTTATCTTATTAATGATAATATATGTAACAGAAGGTATAAATAGAAAAAGTCATCTAGCAATTTTAGGAATATTTATAAGTATGATTATTACAGGTATATTTGCCTTGATATTTTCAAATCTTTTGAGGCTTACTGGTATCTCGGAGGAAGGAGTTTTTCTTATTGATGCTATGAAGAAATCAATAGATTTCAAGGGCTTGCTTTTTGCTGGTACCATAATAGGAGCTTTGGGAGTATTGGATGATATGGTTGTAAGTCAGATATCAGCTGTTGAAGAGATAAAAAAAACAAATTCAAATTTATCTAATTATGAAGTTTTTAAAAGGGCATATAAGATTGGCGTATCTCATGTTGGTTCTATGACAAATACTTTATTTTTGGCTTATGCAGGATCTTCTCTTACTGTACTTTTGTTGTTTTATGTTGGTACAAAAGGATCTATGTTGGATGTTTTAAGTAGTGATTTGGTTGTTGTTGAAATATTTAGAAGTTTAATAGGTGGTATAGGACTTGCATTGTCTATGCCTATTAGTACTTTTTTAGGAGCTTATTATTTAAAAATTAAAAAATCCAGTTATACTGGATAAACAATTTTATGCACAAACACAAAGATCAAAGAGTTGGAGTTTTTGTTGATGTACAAAATATGTATTACTCTTCAAAAAATCTTTATGGAAAATTTGTAAATTTTAGAGCTATATTAGAACAAGCTGTTTATGATAGAAAACTAATTAGATCAACTGCTTATGTTATAGAATCTGGTATTCCAGATCAAAATAGTTTTTTCAAAGCTTTAGAAGAACAAGGATTCAATATAAACTCAAAGCCTTTGCAAATTTTTGCAGGTGGAAATAAAAAAGGGGATTGGGATGTTGGTATTACAGTAGATGCAATAAAAATGTCCTTACAGCTTGATGTTGTAATTTTGGTTACTGGAGATGGTGATTTTGTACCACTTGTAGATTATTTGCAATATCATGGAGTACTTGTTGAAGTAATAGCTTTTGAAGAAACTACATCAGCTCGTCTTATAGAAAAAGCAGATGACTTTTTCAATATTTCATCTGATACGAAAAAGTTTTTGATATCAGGTACAAAAATTACAAGAAGAAAGAAATAATTATTTTTTAAAGTCGTTTTATTTTTAGTTACTTCGACTTATCACGCGTAGCTGGAGTAGAGAAATCTAGAAATTAGATTTTTTGATACTATTATTTATAATTTTAAAGTCACTTTCATTTTTGATTGAGGTGACTTTATTTGTTTTTAGTTACAAAAATATCAGGAAAATAGGCCTTTTCTAATGTTGACAAAATATACAGAATATGATACTATATTGTATAGATTTAGTTCTTTGACAAAGTATATTTATAGCAATCAAAATAGTGTGGAGGGAACTATACAGCTGTTTCTACCCCTTAAATGGGGCGGATTTAGCCTAAGAATAGAGTATATAAAATGACTAATATTTATATTATGTTGACCTAAGTTGCCTTATCAAAGCTCTAAAGCAATGATATATGGCGACAGCGGAAGACAATGTCATACTGATATACTCTAATCTCTACACTGCTTTGATTGCTATAGAGAAAACAATAAATTATAAATTTATAATTGGTGTTATTAATAAGTGCGGATCTTTAAAACCGTGCCAGTTACAGGCTTTCTAATAAAGAAAAAAGTGTAACGGGAGCTTACATAAAGTGCTTAGTTGTCATCTACTAAGTGGTGAAACAGCTTGACAGCTGTCCTTTTAGGAGGAAAAATGTTCGACTCATACAACAATAAGGTAGTAGGAGATGTAATTCCAGATTTTGTGGCAAGTTATTGTCTAGGTAATGATCAAAGATGCATCCCAGTATTAATAGTCGAAGTTTTCGACAATCCTATTTCCCTTGGAAATAACGAAGATGGAGAGGAAGAATTCAACCTCGGTGGTTGGGAATATACTTCAGAAAATGGAAATTTGCAGATTGGTGGTTGTAATGAGCCGATTCCAATGTTTCGTTTACCCGAACAAAGGAATCAGAAAAATGGAGCAAGGAGATGGTGGTATACCACTTCTTACAAGCCACTACGAGCTATCGTGGTGGAAGAAATACTTCCACAAAGATTTTGTCCTGATTGCGGTGGAGTGTTGAAATATGATGCGGAAATACAAGTACCGCCACCAGAAGAGTGGTTAAATGGTCCGAGATTTTTCTGCCCTCGGTGCAGGAAAGATTATAAACTGGATGGCTTCGACTTAGATTTTATGAGTAGAGATTCATATGGACTATCTTATCACGATCCAGCTCCGAATACACCAGATTCTTTGGGTGCTTTATATGGCACCACGGATGAAGTGCTTCAGAAGAGAATTTTAGAAGCTGTCCAATTTGGAATTCCAATAAGGATGATTCAGCATAAGCTGAAAAGACGTTTAAAAGAATTCAGGTTTAATATGGGTGTGCTTATTTTCGGTTCCCCGGGTATAAATGAATATTTTCCAGCAGAATCCTTATGGGAATCTACTTTCATAATAATGGATTATACTGGGAAGTTTTATTATGCTCTAATGGAGCATGAATACAAATCAAAAATGAGATTAAAAAAGTAGGAAATGCCTAATCGGTATTTCCTAAAGAATATGCGGCGGGGATGTAACATTCTCCGTCGTTTTTATTTTTGGAAAAATTACTTTATTACAATTTTTGTTCCAATTTGAGAGAACCAATATAATAATTCCATATTTTCATATGATACATTCACACACCCATGACTCATTGGGTGTCCAAAATTATTGTGCCAATAAGCTCCGTGAATATAGAATCTATATTTTCCAGTTGTGAAATGTAAATTCCATTTTGTGTTTGGATAATCAAAATTATATCCAGGACCACCATATCTTTTTGAGTCCACTTTGTTTAGAACTTTGAATTCTCCACTTGGTGTTTCCATACCTCTTATACCACTTGATATAGGAAAACTATCTAGCATTGTATTACCAAAATAGTATTTTAAATTTTGAGTTTTTATATCTACTTTTATAAGTTTGTCTAATTTAGCCTCTGGATTATTGTCTAGTGGATTGTTTCCTGCTTTTACTTCTGTTCCATCTAGATACAAATCTCCATCAGTATCAGCATTCATCAAATTTGTATTTATTAGTATTTCCCAATAATCATTTAAATAATCTTTGTCAGAATCTACCTCAATCATTTTTTTGTCTTTGTGTCTTGGAGATGTTTTGTCTTTTACTTCTTTTCCATCAGGTATTCCATCTCCATCAGTATCAAAATTATTTGGATCAGTGTAATAAATATTTTCTTCTTCAAAATCAGGTAAGTCGTCATTATCAGCGTCATAATATTTTGTAATTGGATTTACAAATATATTATTCAAATTTTCTATTGAATTAATTGCTTTTCCTTCTTCGCAATGTGACAAGTCATAAGTTATTGCATTTTTATAATCAAATCCATTTTTTCTAAAAACTTCATCAGTTGTAAATACTCTTTTTTTGCCATTTTCTATATAATAATATCCTTTTGTTTCAGTGTGGTTTACAATTGTTCCATTTCTTATATATCCAATGCTTTTATAGTTTCCTGGTTTTAATTTTATACTTCCAGAATATGCATATTTTGACATATCATCGCTACTAATATTTTCTACACTATTAAAATTTTTGTACCAAGACAAAAATATTTCTTCATTTGGAAAATCATATTTTTTATTATCGATTACAAAAAAAATAGAGGACAATCCTTCTACTTTTAGTAGTTTTCCATAACTTTTAGCAAATATAATATTTGGAATTATTAAAAGTGTAATTACAAATAAAAATTTTATATAAATATACTTAGTAAATGTCCTTTTGTTTTTAACCATTTTTCATTTTGTTTATAATTTGGCATTATTTTTTCAACTTCATTCCAAAATTTTTTGGAATGATTTTTTTCTTTTATATGGCACAGTTCATGAATTACTACATAATCTATTATTTCTATTGGAGCCATAGCTAACCTCATAGAAAGATTTATATTATTTTTGAAACTACACGAACCCCATCTATTTTTTGCATTCGTTATTTTTATTTTGTTATACTTTATATTTTCTAATTTAGAGTAATATTTTACCCTTTTGTTTATAATATTTTCAGCTTTTTGTTTTGTAATTTTTTTGATTTCAGAGCCTTGTAATTTTTTTAAATCATATTTTTTATCAGTTGCTATTTTTTGTTTTTTTGTTATCCAATTGTTTTTTTGATTTACAAATTTTTCTATTATATATACTGGAGTAAATAATGGAGCTCTTATAATAAGTTCTGCATCTTTGTTTATTTCTAGTGCAACACTTTTTCTACGAGAGCGGATTAATTTATAATTTTTCATAATTATTTGTTTTTTAGTCGTTTTGATGTGCTACTTATTGCAAATATTCCAAGTATAGATAAATATGTGGCAGTAAATTCCATTGGCATTTTATATTTTTCTGGGTACAGTGTATTTAAAATTATAAATATTATAATTATTATAGTATAAATTGATATAAATATTTCTCCCTTGTATTTTGAAATAAAATTTTTATTTTTCCACCTGTTTGTTTCTTTTATCCCTGTAAATATTGATAATATAGAAATGTATACTAGCGTTATAGTCTCAAGAGAATTTTCACAGTCTAAAATTTTAAAAAAATGTACTATAAATATAACAGCTGTAAAAATTGCCCAAAGATAGGTAATAAATCTCCAAAGTTTTAAGTTACCTGATACATCTTTTGTATGCTTTTTCATAAATATATAATATCAGTTTTTTTATAATCTATAAAGTATAATTGACAAGAGTAATGTCTTATGCTATCATTTTTATATAAATTTGTCTTTTATTATTTATAAATTTACTTATATATGAAGTTTTTGGACATAATACAAATAATAGTTTCTGTATTACTTATTGTATCTATATTATTACAAAACCGTGGTGGAGGCTTATCTTCACTTTTTGGTGGTCAAAGCTCTGTATTTCAAGTAAAAAGAGGTGCTGAAAAATTTATTTTTATATCAACTATAGTTTTGTCAGTTATGTTTTTTGCTTTGGGTTTAGCCCGTCTTCTTGTATAATATATATTAGACCAATTCTTTAAATATCTAATCAATAAGCACAATACCTGTGCTCTTAAATTTTCTTAAAAAAATAAAAGTTTTTTTTAAAGAAAGCCATTTTGTTAAAGATGTCTATTATTTTTTTCGTACATCTTTCTCATCTGTAAAATCTCAATTAAAATTAGATAATTCTATAAATGAGGATAAAAAACTTGTTTTAGATCATAACAAAAGAAAATTACCGACAATAGAACAATTAAAACAAATTAAATATTTTTTATCTTTGAAAGAGAAAAGAATACTTATAATATTTATTTTTTTCGCTATAACATCTTTGTTTATATTTTTAGGTAAAACTTTTTGGAACTTTTTGATTGAAGTTCCTAGATATGGTGGTGAATATACAGAAGGGGTTGTAGGGTCTATAGCTTATATAAATCCATTACTTTCACAAACAAATGATGTAGATAGGGATATAAGTAAATTGGTATTTTCTGGTCTTTTTAGAATGAATAATAATGGAGAGTTAGAAAAAGATCTTATTTCAAATTATAATATTAGTGATGATCAAAAAATATATACATTTATATTAAAAGATAATATATATTTTCACGATAATGTAAAACTTACAGTAGAAGATATAGAATTTACCTTGGCATCTATTCAAGACCAGTCTTTTAATAGTCCATTATACAAAACTTTCAAAGGTATAGTATATGAAAAAGTTTCTGATAATTCATTTAAATTGATTTTGACTGAAGCGTTTTCTCCTTTTTTATCAACTCTTACTTTTGGAATATTACCAGCTCATCTTTGGCATAATATTCCAGCTGCAAATTCTGGATTAACTGAATTAAATAAAAAACCAATAGGAACTGGTCCATTTCAATATAAATCCTTTAAAAAAGATACTAGTGGCAAAATAATTCAATATACTCTTTATAGATTTGATGATTATTATGAAAAAAAACCGTATTTAAAAATAATAAATTTTAGACTATTTGATGATACAGATAGTGCTATTGAATATTTAAAAAGTGGAAAAATAAATGGAATAGGATTTTTATCACAGGATAATTTATCAAAAGTGAAAGATTTTAATTCAATAAATATACATACTTTTGATATGCCTAGATATATAGCACTTTTTTTCAATCCCAAAAATCAAGAATTATTAAAAGATAAAAATATAAGACAGGCAATGTCTTTGGCTATAAATAAAAAAGAACTAGCTCAAGAAGCTGAAATTTCAGAAAAAGAAGCTTATGGTCCACTGGACTTTATTATAAATTCAGGAACAGATGAATATGATATTAAGAAGTCTGCTGAATTATTAAAAAATGCAGGATGGTCACTAGAAGATGGAACACTTAAAAAAGGAGATAAAAAGTTAGAATTTACAATAACAAGTGTTGATAACGCGGAATATATAAAAATTTTACAATATATAAAAAGACAATGGGGAAAGATTGGAATAGTGACAAACTTAGAGATTATTCCAAAGGATAAAATAACAAGTCAAATAATAGAATCAAGGAATTATCAAATTTTATTGTATGGTCAAATTTTATCGTATGATCCTGATCCGTATCCATTTTGGCACTCTTCTCAAATTGTATCTGGTTTGAATCTTAGTATATTTGCAGACAAGGATATAGATAGTATTTTAGAATCTGCAAGAGCCACAACATCATTTGATGAGAGAATAAAAAAATATGAAGAATTTCAAAAAATATTAAAAGATCAGTATATGGCCATATTTTTATTTAGACCTACTTATAATTATCCTGTTTCAAAAAACATAAAAGGTGTAGATGGAAAAATTGTATATTTGTCATCTGATAGATTTTCAAATATATATAATTGGTATATAAAAACCAAAAAAACTTTTAAAATTAAAAATAATTAATTATTTTTAGAAAAGATTTATGATTTCTCTATTAATAAATCTTGTCGTTTTATTATTAAACTAAAAAATCAAGCCAGGCTTGAAAAAAAATATGAATGCTAAAAACAAACAAATAAATAAAAGAATAAAATTAAATCCACACAATACAGATAAAAAAAATATTTCAGATCCTGCTTCAGAACATGCAGACTCAGGAAAATTTTCAGAAAAAGAAAAATTAAAAGTTATAGTTTTGGGTGGAAATGAAGAAGTTGGTAGGAATATGACTATTTTGGAATATGAAAATGATATCATAATTATTGATATGGGAGTTTCTTTTCCAGAAGAAGATATGCCTGGAATAGATTTGGTTATTCCAAATATAGAATATTTAAGAGGTAAACAAAACAAAATAAGAGGAGTTGTAGTGACTCATGGACATTTAGATCACATTGGAGCAATTCCATATTTAATACCAGAGTTAGGAAATCCTACAATATATTCATCACCACTTGCTCTTGGAATAATTCAAAAAAGAGCAGAGGAATTTGATACATTAGCGCCTTTGAATCTTAGTGCAATAAATTCAGATGATGTTTTGAAATTAGGTGTCTTTACAGTTACATTTTTCAAAGTAAGTCACAATATTCCTGATTCAATGGGTATTATAGTAGATACACCTCTTGGAAAAATAGTTCACAGCGGAGATTTTAAGTTGGATTTTGATGGAGCTGTAGAAGATATTCCAGAAATTTCAAAAATAGCAAGACTCGGAGAGCAAAATATATTAGCCCTTATGTCTGATTCTACAAATGCACCAAAACCAGGACATCAAGTGAGTGAGTCAGAAATTAAAGGTAATCTTTTTGATATCATAAGAAATGTAAGAGGAAGGGTAATAATTGGAACATTTTCATCACTTTTAAACAGAGTACAACAAATAATTTTGGCTGCAGAAAAATTGAATAAAAAAATTATTATAGAGGGTTATAGTATGAAAACAAATGTTGAGATAGCTCATCAGCTTGGTTATCTGAAATACAAAAAAGATACAATTATTACAGAAAAACAATTAAGAGAATATCCTGATAATAGAATTGTTGTTTGTTGTACTGGTGCCCAAGGAGAAGATAGGGCTGTCTTAATGCGTATAGTAAACAAAGAACACAAATTTTTATCAATACAAAAAGATGATACGGTAATATTTTCATCTTCTGTAATTCCTGGAAATGAACGTGCCGTACAACGTTTGACAGATAGTCTATATAGACAAGGAGCAGATGTTGTCCATTATCAGATGATGGATGTTCATGCTGGTGGTCATGGCAAAAAAGAAGATTTGAAGCTTATGATAAATTTGGTAAAACCAAAATATTTTATTCCTATTGAAGGTCATCATTCATTTTTGCATATGCATGCAAAGATAGCGGAAGAAACAGGGGTTGATCCAAAAAATATTTTTATTGCAGATAATGGTCAGGTAATAGAATTTACAAAGCTTGGCGGAAGACTTACAAATAAAAGAGTTCCAAGTGAATATGTGTTTGTAGACGGACTTGGAGTTGGAGATATATCAAACATTGTTCTTCGTGATAGAAAACAAATGGCCGAAGATGGAATGATTGTAGCAATTGTTACAATTAGTGCAAAAACAGGGGAATTAGTTCACTCTCCTGATATTATATCTCGTGGCTTTGTTTATATGAAAGAAAACAAAGAACTTATAGAAAAAACAAGAGACACCGTAAGAAAGCTTACGGCAACACACAATCCAAAAAGCATGGCAAATGACATGTATTTGAAGAATAAAATTAGAAATGAATTGGGAAAGTTTTTGTTTGAACAAACAGAAAGACGTCCAATGATACTTCCTGTTGTGATTGAGGTTTAGCTTTTTGTAATATAATATGATTTAAAGATGGATTAAATATATGCACAAAGAATCAAAGATTTTAAGAGAATTTTCAAAAGAAAACTTTCAAGATGAAAGAGATGATTCCGCTAAAAAGATTAGAGAGTATAGATCTAAACATTTTAATGCTATAAGACAAAAAGACGAAAAAATACAGTCCTTTTCTAATATAGAAGGGGCTATTTCAGAAAATGAAGGTGTAATATTAGAATTGCTTAAGCAGTTAGATGAACTAGGGAATGAGATTGATAATTTTTCTAATACTTTTTTAAAAAAAATATTAAATCATCAAAAGGTTAAAAACTTACAAGCAGAACTAGTTTTGGGACAAAAATCTTTAGAAGATTTGCAAAAAGAAATAAGCGAGTTGAAAGAAGAAAAAAAAGTCAAAGATTCTGAATTAATGGAAATTTATTTATTATCAGATTTAAAAGGTGCTGAAATTATTTCAAAAAATTTTCATGCAAGAGAATTGGAAAAATGGAAAAATTCTGAATATGATTTTGAAACCTTAGAAAAATATTTTAATGAAGATAATTTGAAAAAATTATCAATTGATGATTATGTTATTTTGTTACAAAGATTTCCTTCTAACATGGTAACTCATGTTACAAGACAAGGAATAAGGGATCATACGGGACACATGTTTCACATGGCGGGAGTTGGTGAATATTCCGAAGGGTTTATGGAGATTTTAAAAGATGGAAGATTGAGATCGCCACTTGGAGTATACTTATCGCAAGAAAACAAAAAACAGGCAATTGAAAATTTTTTACATTTAAATTTATACAGTAGCAAAGAAAAAGCACTAGAAGATTTGAATACAAGATTAGATACAAGATCAATGGAGGCGGCTGGTAGCTATTCTGATTCAAGTGCCATACATTTTGCAACAGAAGAGGTTGCTGATGTTTATTACGGATCTGAAAAATTTAATGAGATGTTTATATGTTTTCCATCAGCACTAATAGCAAGTCAATATTATTACAATGGAAATATTATAAGCGGTGGAGGTGGATATTGGAATGATGCTTGGGTTTGGGCAAATGAAGAGAAAGGGATTGATCTTGAGTCTGGAATAGTTTTTATACCAAAGAATGCAAAAGTTGATAAAAAAACAGGGTCTAGGTATGAATTAGATGAAAATCAAAATCCAATAGTAAATGAGAACAACATAGAAATGTTGAAAAAAATAATACTTGTTGATGATTTTGAAATTGATAGTATAAATAAAGAATTTGAAGAATATAACAAATATGATAATTGTATTAAAGAATCTTTTGAATCTTTTTTACAAAAGAATAAAGATAAGATTAGAAAGATGTTAAATATGGAAGATGAGTGTTTATTAAATGCTTTTGCTAGAGATCCCTATATTTTAAAAAGAATAAAAGAAACTCATAATATATATTTGAATTATAACAATAATGCTTATGATAATTATGAAACCAGAATGAATTCTGAAATAAGAAAGATTTTGGAGGAAAATGGTTTATATTATAAACATGCTACTGATACAATAAATTCTTGTGATTTTTGGGAGAATTATTTTAAAGAAAGTAGAATAAAAAAACCAAACAAAATTGTTTATTATGAAGAATCTGACCCAAGTTTAGCTTTATATAATTTTAGAAAGAAGAATGGCCTAAATCATAGTTTGATTAGAAATCGAGGTAATAATAATGATATGTTGTCTAGCCGTGAAATATCAAGAAAAGATAATATAGTAATATCAAATATTGACCATTTTAAAGAATTAGCATTTGAGGTTGTGGATGAGTATTTTGACAGAAAGGTTTAATAGAATTAATATAAAAATATGAAACCTATTAGATAAATATCTATATGTTTATAAATATTTAATAATATTTTATTGTAAATATGATAAATCAAAATAATAAAAAAATACTATTTTCAGGAATTCAACCAACAGGGGAAATTCATATTGGTAATTATTTGGGTGCAATAAAAAATTGGGTAGAATTACAAAATAGTGGAAATTATAATTGTATATATTCTATTGTAGATCTTCATGCTATAACAATCGATTATGATTCAAAAAAATATCAAGACATAATACTTGATTTGGCAGCAACTTTAATAGCTTGTGGAATTGATCCAAAAAAATCAATATTATTTGTTCAATCAAATGTAAAAGAACATACAGAGCTTTGTTGGTTGCTAAATACAATTACTCCAGTTGCAGAACTTCAAAGAATGACGCAATTCAAGGATAAATCTGGTATTAATATTTTAATGCAAAATCGTAATAAATTGATTCATGAAGCGCAGTGTCAATTTGAAGAATTAGATAAAGATGCAATTAAAGACTCTACTAATGTTAAAGTTAATAAAAACAAATATATTAAACTTTTGGAGGCTATTACAAAAAATTATTTTCAGAAAGATTTAGAAGAAAAAACATTTAATGAATCTAAAATTGGTCTTTTAGATTATCCAGTTCTTATGGCTTCTGATATTTTGCTTTATAATGCAGAAGTTGTGCCAGTCGGATATGATCAATCACAACATTTGGAACTTACTAATATGATTCTTAGAAAATTCAACAATAAATTTGGGGAATATTTCAAAAAAGTAAATCCATATATTACAACCGGTGCAAAGATAATGGCATTAAATGATCCAGAAAAGAAAATGAGTAAATCAATTTCTGGAAGCTATATTTCACTTTCAGATACGCCTGATGAAATTAGAAAAAAAATATCTCGTGCGGTGACGGATTCAAATCCTAGTGGTGAAATGTCGCATGGTGTAAAAAATTTGTTTGATTTATTATTATTTTTTGAAGCACGTGATATTCATGACAAATTTTTAAAACAATACAAAAATAAAATTATAAAATATTCAGAATTAAAATCAGAATTAGCAGATGTGATTATAAAAAAATTAGAACCAATACAATATAAGAAAAAGGAGCTATTAAAAAATCCAAAAAAATTAAAAAGCATTTTGGATGATGGTGCAAAACAAGCACAAAAAATTGCAAGTAAAAATATATTAGAGATTAAACGTAAAATGGGGTTAATATAAAAATATGTCACAACTTTATCAGCAGATAGATTCAAACAAAAGAAAAACATATATACTTATGTTTCTTTTTGTAGTTTTTATATGTCTTATTACTTGGATTTTTTCAAAATCTTTTGGTTGGGGATATGAAGTTGTATTTATAGCTGGATTTTTTTCAATAATAACAAGTTTGTATAGTTATTATGGTGGATATCAAGTAGCGCTTTCATCAGCCGGAGCAAAAGAAATATCAAATCAAAACAATCCATATTTATATAGAATGGTTGAAAATTTATCTATTACAGCTGGAATAAAAATGCCAAAAGTTTATATAATTCCTGACAATGCAATAAACGCATTTGCAACAGGTCGTGATCCAGAACATTCTCATATTGCTGTTACGAGCGGTGCAATAGAAAAACTTGAAAATGAAGAATTGGAAGGAGTGATAGCACATGAAATGAGCCATATAAAAAATTATGATATCCGTCTTATGACTATTGTTATAATTTGCGTTGGAATTATTACATTACTTTCACAATTTTTCTTGCGAGGAAGATTATTTTCAAGTAGGGACAATGATAAGGGTTCTGGGCAACTTGGCGCAATACTTGTAATAATTGGTCTCGTACTTGCAATTTTGTCTCCACTTTTTGCTCAGCTTATACAGCTCGCAGTTTCAAGAAAAAGAGAATATTTAGCTGATGCATCTGGTGCACTTTTGACTCGTTATGCTGACGGGCTCGCAAATGCTCTTGAGAAAATAAAACTAGAAGACAGGCAACTTATAAGAACAAACAAGGCAACTGCACATTTGTATATTTCATCTCCTTTCAAAATTGGAGCAAATGGAATAGGTCGTGCTTTTGCAACTCATCCACCAATAGATGACAGAATAAAAAAATTAAGAGCAATGAGTATTTAGAAAAATTTGAAAATATTTTAAAGCCCCTGTATCTAACGATACAGGGGCTTATAGTTTTTATTTGAGAAATAGTTTCTTGGATATTCCTAGGAATTTATTTTCCATAGGAAAATTTGATGTGATAATCAGCTCTTGTATTTTTGTAAATACACTAAGCCAAGGAATTGATATGTCGTCTGGAAGCTTCATGAATTTATCTACAAGAATTTTTATTTCTAGGTCTCTATTGGACATAGATGTGCTTTTTAGAAGGCTATACAAACCATAACTGTCTAATACATTTTTTCTAGGAAGAGGATTGTCTAACATTGCAATAACTTCCCATCCAAGTGTTTTTTGATGTTCTCTAAATGAAACCATAACAGAATTTTGAATATCATTTTTTCCGTATGGTGTGTTTTCATTTTGAGAATTTAAAAACATTTCAACATGTGTTCTCATAGTAGCTATGGTTTTTTTCTGTTCTTCTATGAGAGCAAATGGATACATGTGTTCTTCCATGTTTATTTTGTGGAAAACCCTTTCCCCATTTATAATTGTATAATCCTCTTTGTTTGAGAGGAGTGTACAAAAATGTCTGATGAAAAAATATGGACCTATGCAGTCCATACGATCACACCATCGAGACATAAATACTGGCCACATAGGAGACCCATCTTCCCACTCATCTTTATATGGTGAAATGATTCTCTCATCTACTTCAAAACTTGTCATATAATTGGTGTGGGCTGCTATGGAATATTCTATAAAAGTCATGAGATATTCTGTGTCGATATTATTAAGTTTAAATCCAAATAAATTTAGATATTTTTTTATCAAGAGAGCACCAGCTTCAGCATGCCTTATGAAGTTGTTTTTTTCTTGATACCTAGAAACTGGAGTAAAACCAAATATCTTTTCAGTTAAATCTTTTTTTTCGAATAGAATTAGTCCACTATCATGTTTAGTTCCACCAAAAAATGATGCAATAAAATCCAAAGGATGAATTATCTTTTTAAGATTTTCATCAAATCCTAAAAGCATTGCATTTCTGCAGTCTCTAATTATATGTCCGAGATCATGACCCAGTGGCAGATCTTTTAAATCAAATCCGTCAGTTTTTAGATTTCTTAAAAAATTTTCCATTATGGAAAATTTTGTTATGGAATTGCAGTAAATTTTTTGAGGTTCAGATATCTGTGTCCTAAGCTCAAGAAGCTTATCATACAAAGATCTTAGTCTCAAAACTACCAGATATTCCTGTTCTCTGTTCATTGTTCCTCCAACAATTATTATTTTTAATAATGTACCTTAACAAAATTATGTATTTTGGTCAATCTGTACAGTTAACAGTCAAGGGTTACACTTTCTAAATACTTTTCATGAGGAGTAAGTCCGTTAAGGGTTAAATGTATTCTTTTAAAATTGTAATAATTTAGCCATTCATAAGGAGTGTTCCAAATTCT
>JAQUXC010000012.1 GCA_028692545.1 Patescibacteria group bacterium
TCATGGCCAGAGGATACAAAATTATCAGAAGAAGAAGTTTTGCTATTAGAACAAATGGAAAAAGTTAGAAATATAGTAGAAAAAGCACATAATCAGAGAGATTTGAATTCTGTCAAATTGAGACAACCACTACTTTCTGCTAAATATGGATTTGGAAAAAATGCCCTAGACAAAGAATTGGAAAATATTATAGCAGATGAAATAAATGTTGAATCAGTTATTTTTGATGCAAATATTAGCGAAGTTGAATTGGATTTCAATTTAACAGAAGAATTAAAAGAAAAAGGTATAGTAAGAGAAATAGTAAGACAAATAAATTCGCTTAGAAAAAATGCAAAGCTTACTATAAAAGATAAAATAAATGTTTATATAAAGTCAGATGAATATATAACAAGTATTGTAAAAAATAATTTAGAAGAGCTCAAAAATAGTGTTTTAGCTAATAATTTTATTTTTGATGAAATACCAGAGGAATCTTTGATTTCACAAGATATAAAAATAAATGAATTTCAATCTACTATAATTCTTAAAAAAATTTCTATAGAATAATATTCATGGAATATATAAGCAAAGGCCTTATTTTAAGATCTTATAACTTCAAAGAAAGAGATAGGATGTATTTTGTGTTTAGTCCAAATAATGGACTTATAAAAGCTTTTGCAAAATCTGTAAGAGGTGATAAATCCAAGCTATCTGGATTTTTGAATATTCCAAATATTTCTATTTTTCAATTTGCGAGTTCTTCAGATGTCTCAAAAATATTACAAGTAAAAAATACAAGAAACTATGAAAATATATTTAATAATTTTGATAATTTTTTGATATTTAATGAACTTGCTGAAATTTTATTGTTTGTTCTTGGTGAAAATATTCAAGAAGAAAATATTTATAATTTAACAATTTTATTTCTTGAAGACTTGGACAATAATAATTTAAATCTTTACAAAAAGAAAAAAATTGAATTGGTGTATTTTGTAGCACTGCTTAATTATTTAGGATTTAAGCCAAAAAATATAGTAAATTTGGATAATTTACTGTCTAAATTTGTACTTTTGATGTTTCAAAATAGCTATTTAAAAAATCGTGATTTGATGATAAAATTAAGATTGAAGGAAAAAGATTTTATAAGTTTGAGATCTTGGTTTCGTAGCTATTTTGAAAATACTTTGGAGAAAAAAATAAATAGTTTTTTATAAAATATTAAAAAATAAAAATTGTGTTAAACTCTAATAACAAAAAAAATATCTTGGATTTATCAAAAATAGAAAAACCAAATCTTGGTTTTGGTGTTAGTGTAAAAAGAATTGAATCTTCTAATACAAAAAAAATAAATTCTGGAATAAAGCCAAGAATTCCAAACAAAAAAAAGATAAAAGAAGCTAGGCATAATAATGGTAGAGTAGGATTTACATATGATATAGATAGTATTTGGGGTACAAAAAGAGATTCAAAATTTGAATACAAAAAAAGATCATCTAGTGGAAAGAGAATTTTTATTGCTATTTTTGTTTTGTTTGTAATTGCCGCTGTTACGATATTGGGAATGTACTTTTTTGGAAATAAAAAATTAAACGGAGAAGGTGTTTCACTTAGCATAGAAGGTTCTGACGATATTATATCTGGCGAAGGAGTTAATTTGAAAATCAAATACAAAAATAATGAAAGTGTAAAAGTTGAAAATATTAGCCTAAGAATAGATTATCCAGATGGATTTCATTTTATAACATCAGATCCATATGCAAAGACATTATCTCTAAATGTTTGGGAATTAGAAGATTTGAAACCAGGACAATCAGGTGAGATAAATTTAACATCACAAATTATTGGTCTAAAAGATCAAAATATTATTATAAATGCAGTACTTTCTTATGAGCCTGCAAATTTTAGTTCTACTTTTGATGTGAAATCTCAGAAAACTTTAAAAATAAAGGATTCTTTGATGGATATTAGCGTTGAAGCTCCAGAAGAAATTGGTAATAACAATAGAGTTACGTATAATATCAAATACAAAAATATATCAAATAATACTCTAAACAATTTTAGAATAAGACTAGATTATCCAGATAATTTTACAATAATAGAATCAAACGGAGATGCAAAATTTTCTGAAAAAGATATATGGATTATTGATGAAATAAGAAAAGGAGAAGAAAACAATCTTCAAATTACGGGATTTATTGATCTAGATGCAATGACATCTTCTACTGTTGATATTATTTTGGAAGTAAAGTCTATATCAGAAGAACTTTCTATAGCAAGTAATAGTATTGATTCAAATTGGTATCCATATATTACAGTGAATAAGGATATTATGATGTCTAATGTGCCCATAGTACTCAAGGTATCTTCTAATTCTAGTGATATAGACGCACCTATAAATTGGGGCGATGAAATACATTATGTAATATATTACAAAAATAATACAGATAAGGCTATAAATGATGCACAAATATCAATGAAATTAGATTCAGATTATTTGGATTGGGATAGTTTAAAAGATGATTATGGTGGAGAAATAAAAGCAGAACAAAAAACAATTACTTGGGATAAATCATCCATACCATCTCTTGCGAAATTAGAAAAAGGACAGGAAGCTAAAATTGATTTCACTATAAAATTAAAAGCATTTGAATCTGGCTTTACTAATAAAAATAATTATTTTGTAAATTCGTCATCATCTTTATCATACAAAGATGGTACAGAATCAAAATCTGTAGATTCAAATATTTTAATAAACAAAATAAAAACTCCAATAGAATTTTCTACAAATGCTAGATATTATGATGAATATGGTAAGGAAGTCGGGTCTGGACCATTGCCACCAGAAGTTGGTAAATCTACAAAATATGAAATTGTATTTAATATAAAACCTGTTTTGAGTAGTATAAAAGGAATTAGTGTGAAGACAATATTACCGCCAGGAGTGGATTTTGTAAATGGACTTATAGAAGATGGTCAAGAAATAAAGTTTGAAACTGCTACCAGACAAGTAATCTGGAATATTGACTCTATAGAAGCTGGCAAATCTACACTTGCAAAATTTAATGTTATTATAACTCCAGATAAATCTCAAATTGGCAAAGAAATTACACTTGTAAATGCTATAAATCTTATAGCTACTGATGTATATTCAAATTCTAAAATAAATACAACAAATACATACTTGACTACAAATTTAATAGGTGATAAAAAAGCCGTAGGAAAAGACAAAGTAGTTGAACAATAAATTTGTACAATTTTATGTTTAAAGTTTTCAAAGAATCAAAAAAAAGTTGTGCCAGAGCAGGCGTTTTAAAAACCAAAAGTGGAGATATAAAAACTCCATTTTTTATGCCTATAGCTACAAGAGGAGTTATAAAATCTATTAGTTTTTTGGATATAAAAAATTTGAATCCAGAAATTATCTTATCAAACACATATCATTTATATTTAAAGCCAGGATTAAAAGTTATAAAAAAAGCTTCTGGTTTGCATGGTTTTATGAATTGTAATTTGCCAATACTTACAGATTCTGGTGGTTTTCAGGTTTTTTCTTTATCAAAAATTAGAAAAATATCAGATAAAGGTGTTGAATTTCAATCTACTTATGATGGTTCAAAACATTTTTTTACTCCAGAGAAGGTAATGAAGATACAATCAATTTTGAATTCTGATATACAAATGGTTCTAGATGTTTGTATTGATTCAAAATCATCAAGGTTAGAAATTGAAAAAGCTCTTGATCTGACAACTTCCTGGGCAAAGAAATGTAAAAGTGCAAAAATAAAACTTGATACAAAGAAAAAAAATTTATTATTTGGTATTATACAAGGTGGTTTGCACAAAGATCTAAGAAAAAAAAGTTTAGATGAGCTTTTAAAAATAGGATTTGATGGTTATGCTATAGGTGGTCTAGCAGTTGGTGAAACAAATGATGAAATGTATGATATTTTGGATTATATAGTGAAAGATATACCACATGAAAAGCCAAGATATCTAATGGGAGTAGGATACCCAGAAAATATAGTTAATGCCATAAAAAGTGGAGTAGATATGTTTGACTGCGTGATACCAACAAGAGAAGCTAGGCATGGTAGATTGTATGTTAGACTCAATAATAATTTTGATGCTAAGTTTTATAAAACTATAAATATTACAAAGTCTAGTTTTTCATCAGATATATCAAAATTGAATATAAATTCCAAAATAAAAGAATTAAGAGAATATTCAAAGGCTTATATAAATCATCTTTTTAGAGTACAAGATCCATTGGCACTTAGAATAGCAACTCTAAATAATATAGAGTTTTATCTGGATCTTTTAAGAGATATAAGAAAGGATATATTAGATAATAATTTTTAGTATTGACTAGAATATAATATTATTCTACAATAGACCTATTATTATTCATTAATTAAAGAAACCTAGTTATTCGCATGTCATAGTGATATGCTATGAACGGGAAAAGTAAATATATGAAAGAATTAATTTTAAAAGCAGAAAAGAGAGAAAATATAGGCGGTTCTAATCCAAGAAATATAAGAAAAGAGTCTTATATACCAGCTATTGTGTATGGTCCAAAACTTGAGAGTATAAATATAAAGGTCAAGAAAAGTGACTTAAATCATATTTTCAAATCTTCTGGAGAAGGAAATGCAATTAGTTTAGATATTGATGGAGCTATTCATCATGTCTTTATTCATGATTTACAAAAAGATGTTTTGACGGATGATATTTCTCATGTTGATTTTTATCAATTTGATAAGAATAAAAAATTCTCAATTGAAATACCTTTGGTATTTGAAGGTGAATCAAAAATTGTGAAAGAAGCAGGAGCAGTTTTACAAAAAGAATTAGATAGTGTCACTGTAGAAGGTTTGTATGATGATCTTATTCAAGATATAAAAATAGATTTATCTAAATTAGAAAATATCAATGATGTTGTTTATATATCGGATTTAGATATTCCTGAAAAATTAAAAGTTCTAAATGCACAAGATCAGGTAATAGTCGTTATAAAACCTATAAGAGCAAAGGTGGAAGAGGTAGTAGAAGAAACAGTACCTACAGAAACTAGTACTGAAGAGTCAAAAGAAGAGACTAAAACAGAAGAAAAAAAATAATTTCAGATTTTTTAATTTTAAAATAAATGCTATAATGTTATTGATAATAGCATTTATTTTTTTATGGATACTGATCAAAAAAATATAAGTTCACTACTAACTATAATATGTTTAATAATAATTGTAATTTGTGCAATTGTAATTTTTGGTGTTTATATGAATAAAAGATGGGAAAGAATGAGGGATATAAGGCGGCGTAGTGACGTGGCTCAAGTAAAAAAAGCATTAGAATATTATAAATTTGAGTTTAATTTACTCCCAGACAATCAAACAGATAGAGAGTGGGATGTGAGCTATGATCCTGTAAATGGAAGACAAGTATTGTTTGGGGAATTACAAGCAAAAGGGGTAGTCTCAAATATTTTTGATCCAAAAAACAATAGTAAATATTATTATAGATATCACAGGTTTGATAGTGGAGAATATGGTTGTAGTGGTGAATATGCTATTTTTCAAGTTATGAACTTTGAAGGTGGTAATTTGAGTGGTCACGGTGAGGGTTCTTGCCCAGAGAGAGATTTTGCATCTGAAACTCCAAATGGGTATACATTACAGTTTTGGACTGATTAGCTTTATTATTTTTATATCATAAATAAGCTATTTTTATGGCTTATTTTTTTGTATTGACAAAATTTATGCAAAGTAGTAAGTTTCAAGTAAAGGCCGTCTTCATTTATAAGGCCGTCTAAAGTAAACTTGTAATTAATTTAAAATTGTATGGTTTATTTAAAATTTTTTACATTATTAATTGTTTTTATTTTAGATTTGATTCTAGGTATTTTTTTGATTTGGAAAAATAAATCAAAAGATATGTCTAAAATTTATTTTGGTTTAGTATGTATTAGTGGTAGTTTGTGGTCTTTATTTTTAAGTTTTTCATTGTTAACTACTAATAGTGATTTATATTTTTTGAATGCTAAGTTATATTATTTTTTTGCTACTTTAATATTTATATTTTTTTATTATTTTTCCATCGTTTTTTTGTATAAGAAGAATGTTATATCAGAAATAATTACATATTTTATACTCTTAGGATTTATATTGGTAATATATGTATTATTTTTTGATATTTTTCTTATTGGTGTATATTTTGATAAATATGGGATGCATGAAATAGAGAATAAATTTCTACATCTATTATATGGTTTTTATATTTTATTTATTTTATTTATAAGTTATGTTAATTTGTTTGTTAAATATAAAAAATTATATGAGATTAATAAGGGAATTCTTTTTTGGGTTTTAATTAGTACATTAGCATCGTTTATCTTTGCTATATTTTTTTCTTGGTATTTGCCACATATTAATAAACATTATTTAGACTGGATAGGCCCTATATTTGCTATTATTATGAATTTTTCAATAGGATATTCATTATTTAGAAAATATTAGTTTTATGAACAAAATTCTTATTATATTTTATGGAGGTACTGGACTTTTCGAAAAAAAGGAAGGTTTTTGTTTTGTAGAAAAAAAGGATGATATAAAAAAATGGATGGAGCTTGTACCAGAAATATCTTTTATATCAAAAATAGATACTGTATTTATAGAAAAAGACAAAAATTTGATATCCAAAGAAAGTTTTCAAAGAGTTTTAAAGATAATAAAAGATAATATAGATGATTATGATGGAATACTTATAACAAATGAAGTAGATACTATTCCTATTTTTTCAAATCAATTATTTTGGCAAATACACAATCCAAAGAAACCAATAGTTATAACAGGATCTAATGTTATATATAATGAAAATGATACATTGCCAGATTTATCATTCAAAGCAAATTTGATAAATGGTTTGCAATTTATAAATACAGGACTTAGAGGGGTTTCTGTGATTTATGGAAATAGAGTAATATCTCCAACAAAGATTTATAGATCCAAATTATTTGATTTGAATATTTTTGATTCAGCTGATAAAAAATATTTGGCAAGAGTAGACTTTGGTATATCTTTGGATAGTATTCCAAACAAGGAGATTGGCAGATCTGAGTTTTTCTTTGAATTTGATGATAATTTTTTGTTTTTTAGAATTGTTCCAAATTTGGAAACTTTGAAATTTATTTTGGACAAAAATCAAGCAATAAAAGTGATAATATTTGAAGCATGGACAAATAATATAGCAAGTAGAGATAAGTTGGTAGAAATATTTGAATTTTGTAAGAAGAATAATAAATTGATTATATTTTATAATCAATTGGGTTTTGGTAAAGATTTTTTCAAATATACAATTCTTACTATTAGTCATATGACTTATGAATGTTTGTGCGCAAAGCTTTCTTGGATTTTGGGTCAAACAAAAAATCAAACAAAAATAAGAGATATGTTAAAAGATAATTGGTACGGGGAATTTTTAAAAGAATAATATGAAATTATATTTTTGTGCAAATTTGGAAATGTTGGAAGATGATTATTGGAAAGATAGATATTTTGCCGTGCACAAATTTTTGGCAAAACAGGGATTTGGTTTGATAAGTAATGTAGAGAAAAAATTTAGACGTGGAGATATAGAAGCAAGAAAAACAATAAGCTATTCAGATGTAGATGCAGTGGTAATAGAGGGCACTCATATATCATCAGATGCTATATATGTTATAGCTACAGCATTGGCTTACAAAAAGCCTGTTTTGTATCTTTTAGAAAAGGGTACTACTATTCCAGATCAATTATCATATGTAAGACAAGACAAAAATTTGAGCAAAAATTTTCACTTAATATTTTATGATGGAAAAAATAATAATTTTGATTCAAAAATAATAGGATTTTTGGATTTGTTGGAATCTGGTGCTTTACTAAAAGATAGGGTTAATGTGAAATTTACACTTAGAATTACTACAAAAATAGAGCGTTATATAAGCTGGAAGTCTGCAAGTGTAAAAAAATCAAAAGCAGAATACGTCAGAGATTTATTGACAAAACTAATGTCTTCGGATGATAAATATAAGAAGTATTTATCAAAACATGAACAATAAGTGTATGTTTTGATTTTCAGGGGGCCTTTATGGCCCCCTTTCTTTTTAAAATAGTTAATATGTGATAAAATTTAATTATAACTTAATAAAATTGATTTATGAATACTATATATTCTAGATTTTTGAGTATTTGCTCACATAGACCAAAACATACAGCTTTGGCCTATTTACACATGGGTATTTATAGAAAAATTAGTTATTCTAAGTTAAATGATTTAGTTTTGAAATTGGTGGATTATTTCATTTCTCTTGAATATAAAGAAGGGGATAGAGTAATTATTTTTAGTGAAAATAGATGGGAGTGGCCTGTTGTAGATTTGGCATGTAATTATCTTGGTCTTGTAGTCGTGCCAATTCATACTACTTATGGAGTAAAATATATTGATTATATAATTTCAGAAACATCACCAAAATGTGTTTTTGTCTCAGATCAAAAATTATTTGACCAATTTTCAAAAGTAAAAAAAGAACTTATAAATAATATTAATATAGTAGTTTTTGATATTGGGGTATCTGGTGATCACAATATAGAATATTTTAGAGATATATTGGAAAAATATAAAGGTAAATTGGAAATAAGTCCAATATCAGATGACAATAAAATATCTACAATAATATATACATCTGGCACAACAGGAATGCCAAAAGGTGTTTGTCTTACCAATAAAAATATTACTACAAATATAGATAATGTTTTGAAATATGTCCCTATATTGCATACAGATAGATTTTTTTCATTTTTGCCATTATCACATGTCTTGGAAAGAGTTGCTGGTCAGATGACACCACTATTAGTAGGGGCTTCTATATACTATAGTAGAAATCCAAAAACTATTATTGATGATATAAAGAGAGCCAAGCCAACAATTTTTGTATCTGTTCCGAGGATATTTGATAGAATATTTGACAAAATACATGACAACCTTAGAAATTCTTCTAAATTAAAGCAAAAAATATTTTATAAAGCACTTAGAATGACAAGTAAGGCAAAATCTTGTAGAAGAAAGCACGAAAGTATAAATATTTTGTGTAAATTTAGAGCCAAAATTTTTGATAAATTGGTTTTTTCAAAAATTAGACATATCTTCGGAGGAAATCTTAGACTTGCAATATCAGGTGGATCAAGTTTGGACAAAAAAATTGCAAAATTTTTTGAAGATGTTGGAATAAAAGTTTTGGAAGGATATGGACTCACAGAAACATCCCCAATAATTTCTGTAAACAAAGCAAATGAATACAAATTTGGTACAGTGGGTTTTGTATTATCAAATTTAGAATTAAAAATTAATGAAGAGAAGGAAATTGTAGTTAGAGGAGAGTCTGTAATGAATAAATATTGGAATGATGATTTATCTACTAGTGCGGTAATAGATAATGATGGTTGGTTTCATACAGGAGATTTGGGATTTGTGGACAAAGAAGGGTATTTGAATATTATAGGCAGAAAAAAAGAAATAATAGTTTTATCTACTGGAAAAAATATTGTTCCAAGTAATATAGAGAATGCTTTAAACTTTGATAAATATATAAATCAATCCATAGTTATTGGAAATAATAGAAAATTTTTGACAGCACTGATAGTGCCAGATTTTGAGGAATTGTCTATATATTGTGAAAAAAATAATATAAAACATGATGAAAGTATAGAGAGTTTTAGGGATGAGTTTATTTATAAGTTTTTTAAAGATAGAATAAATTTTATATTGAAAGATTTTTCTGATTATGAGCAAATAATAAATTTTTATTTGTTGGATAGAGAATTTGATCAAGAGCATGATGAGCTTACACCTACATTGAAATTGAAAAGAGAAAAAATAGTAGAACATTTTAATAATATAATTAATAAGTTTTATAAATGATTTACTGGATTTTAAAATATACATTAGGAATTTTAATTAGATTTATTTGGGTTAGGAGAGTTACTGGCATATCTAATATTCCAAAAAAGGGAGCGTTTATTATTTGCGCAAATCATTCAAGTTATTTTGATTTTTTAACACTTATTGCTGTTTGTCCACGAAGAATTCATTTTTTAGCGGGGGAAGTTTTTTTTGAAAAGTGGCAATGGAGATGGTTGGTACGATCAACCGACCAGATAAAAGTAGATAGAAGATCTAAAGATAAATCAGAATCTATTCATAAGGCAACAGAATATTTAAAAAAAGGAATGGTGGTTGGTATTTTTCCAGAAGGAACTAGATCTAATGATGGAAAACTTGGAAAATTTTATAATGGAGCAATAAAAATAGCAAAAGAAATAAATGTTCCAATTTTGCCAGTTGGTATAAATGGTACATTTGAAATAATGTCTAGATTCGATAAGTATCCTAATTTTGACAAAAAGTGTATATTAAATTTTGGATCTTTGGAACGCTATTCAAATAATATTTTTGTAGGAGATAATTTGTTAGATAAATTTAGTAATGAATTAAGAAAAAAGATTAATAATTTAATTAATATAGTCTAATTAAAAAATAAATTTATAATTTATGGGTTTGCAAAATATTGAAGAATATGAAAAATATAATAATTTGTTTTTTAAAAAACATTTACCGTTTTATTTTTTTATTAATTTTTTTATCTCATCTTTGCATAATGAGGTAGCTAATAGAATATATAAAAAAGATGCAAAAGTTATAGATTTAGCCTGTGGTACAGGTAATCAAGCTATAAAATTAGCGCAGAAGGGTTTTTTTGTTGTTGGGCTAGATTTGTCAGGAGATATGTTAAAAATAGCTAGAAAAAAAAATAAATCATATTATAATCTCGAATTTGTTTTAGGTGATGCTAGTCGTACTATGTATAAAGACGATTTATTTGATGCATCAATCATATCTTTGGGTTTGCATGATATGCCTGAAGAAATAGCTGAACTCGTTTTAAAAGAAATGAAAAGAATAACTAAAAATAAAGGTAAGATATTTATTATAGAGCATGATGAATCTAGATTTTCTTTTTATTATAAGATTATTAATATATGGGAATCTAAATATTTTAATAATTATATTAGAAGGGGTATGAAATATTTTTTAAACAAAGTTCAGTTAGTACCTGTTTATGAAAAAAATAATATATTTAAAACTTTGAAAGTTATTGAATGTTTAAATAATAAATAATTAATTTATTAATAATAAAAAATATGAATAAAAAAATTGTAGTTTTTGATGTTGGTAGGACTTTAGTTAAAATAACACATAAAGATATAATTCGTTTTTTTTTGAAGAGAGGAAAGACTAATATATTTTTTCTTTACATTATTTATTTTCTTTTTTTTATACATAAGATTATTGGTATAAATAATAAAAATGTTTGTCATATAACTAAATTTTCTTATAAAATTTTTAAAAATCAGGATGCTAAAGAAATGAATAAAATAAGTGAGGATTTTTTTGATTCCTATTTAAAAGACAAAATTTATAATAAATCTGTCGAGACGATTAAACAACATGTAGAAAATGGTTATGAAGTTGTATTAATTTCAGCTTTATTTCCAGGTGTTGTCGATTGTTTAAAAAAATATTTAAATCTTAATTTTGTTATAGTACCAGAGTTAGAAGTTGTAGATGGAAAATATACAGGAAAAGTTTTGAATTTAATTCCTTATGGTTCTAATAAAGCTATTTTGGTAAGGAAGTTAGTTGAAAAAGAAAATTTTTCTTTTAGTAATAGCTATGCTTATTCTGATAGATTTTCAGATATAGAATTATTTGAACTAGTAGATGTGCCTATAGTTGTTAATCCAGAGCCAAAATTAAGGATAGAAGCTAATAAAAGAAACTGGAAAATATTAGATTTATCAATTTAATTTTTAATTATGCTTAACGTATTTTCAATATTTTTACTTTTAACATCTATATTATCTTTTTTATTAGGATTTCTTGTTTTATTTAAAAGATCCAAAAAGAATACTATGACTTTGGCTTTTTTGGGTTTAACTTTTTTTACTTCATTATGGGCACTTAGTTATTATTTATCAATATCTATAAATAATTATGATATTGCTATTTTTTGGGCAAAAATGGTTACTTTTAATTCGATATGGATTCCTATTTTTCTTTTTAATTGGGTGCGTCTATTTTTAAAAGATATTGGTTTAAGAAAAGTTCATTTTAATGATTATGTAATGTATGTTTCTTATTTTTTAGGTTTTTTCTTTTCTTTTTTTAGTTTTAGTAAATTGATGATATCTAGTTTCGAACAAAAACTATTTTTTTCAGTGTGGCCTAATCCAGGAATTTTGTATCATTTTTATTTTATATTTTGTTATGTGGGGCTGTCTTTTTATACAGGAATTATTTTATTAAAATATTATAAAATCGCAAGAGGTTATGCTAGAAATCAGATAAAATATGTTAGTATAGGCTGTATAGTTGCATTGATGGGTGGAATTTCTAATTTTTTTCTTTGGTATAATATTTTAATTCCTCCTTATGGTATTTTTTTTATACCCATATATCCAGTAGCGTTTACATATGCCATGATTAAGTATCGTCTAATGGATATTCGTCTTGTAATATCCAAAAGTATTCTTTATGTAATTTTGGTCAGTGTAGTTACATTTACTTTTACTGTTTTTACGTTTTTGGCAGGTAGAATATTTGCAGAAACATCAGATTTTTCTGGATTATTAGTAACATTTATCGTTTCTCTCGTTGTTGTTATAGGATTAGATCCACTAAAACGTTTCTTATCAAAAATTACGGATAATATATTTTATAAAGGAAAAATAGATTATCAAGAAGTGCTTAGAAAATTGAGCGAAATTATTGCTATAGAAATTGATCTGAACAAATTATTGATTAATTTATCAAATACTTTAAGCAAACTTATAAAATGTGAGAATGTAGATTTTTTACATTTACAAGATATTGCTGGTATATACAGGGGTGTTTCGGACAAGAACATTTTGATAACAAAAAATGATAATATTTTTAATTACATAAATGATAAAAGGGAAATTATAATAACAGAAGAATTAGAAAGATTATCTTTTGAATCAAATAATACTTATGATTTAGTAGGTATTGTAGATAGATTGAAAAAAATGCAAATAGGTCTTATAGCTCCTGTTTTGGCAGAGGGTAAAATTACTGCATTTTTAATAATAACAAAAAAGTTGTCTGGAGATATATTTTCTGCACAAGATGTAAATCTAATTTCCGTTCTTACTCCTCAGATTGCAAATGCACTTGAGAAAGCAAAACTATATGGAGAAATTCAGAAGTTTAATATTAATTTGCAAGACAAAGTAGATCAAGCTACAAAAGAATTGAAACAAGTAAATATAGATCTTGCTAGTAGAAACAAATATTTAGTAGCACTTCAAAAGATAAGTAGTACTATTACTAGAACTCTTGATTTATCTGCTGTTATTGAATTTATTGCTTCAAGTGTCAGAAATGAACTTGGATTTATAGGTGGTGTAGTAAATTTTGTAGACGAGGATGGCAAATATATTTATATAGGCGGAATGAGTGCAGATGAAAGTGTTAGAAATGCTGTAAGTGTTCTCAAAAAAGATCCAAGAGAATACAAGATTTTTTTGAAAGAAAAAAATAATATAGCTATAAAATCTATAGTTACTGGTGAAATACAAAAAAGTGATAAGGTGTATGATTTTTTTGTACCTGCTATTAGTGAATTAGATGCTAACAAAATACAAGAATCTTTGAAAATAAAATCTGGAATTTCTGTTCCTATATATTCTGAAAATAGAATAATAGGATCTATTGATTTCTTTTTGGAAAAAACAATAGATCGAATAAAAAAGGAGGACTTGGATGTTATGAAAGCATTAGCAGATCAGACAGGTCTTGTTATTAGAAATTTGAATTTGTACAGAGAGCTTAGTAGTAAAAATATGGAGCTAAAAGATGCAAATATCCATCTAAAGAAGCTAGATCAAGCAAAGTCTGAATTTTTATCTATTGCATCTCATCAACTTAGAACTCCTCTTACTGGAATCAAAGGCTATTTATCTATGATTATAGAGGGGGATTATGGAAAAGTACCTGATAGATTGCTAAAAATTATAAAAGAAGTTTTTGAGGCAGGAGATAGAATGAGTAGACTAGTAAATGTGTTTTTGAATGTGTCTAGAATAGAGTCAGGTAGATTGAAATTAGATTTTTCTGAAGTTGATATTGCTAGTGTTATTGACAGATGTATAAAAGATTTAGAATCAAATGCAAAGAAGAAAAACATTGTTTTGAATTTCAAGGATTCAAGATCAGATGATAAAAAAGATAAAAAAATTAATGCAGACCCTGATAAATTAAAAGATACAATTTTGAATTTGATTGACAATGCTATAAAGTATACAGAAAAAGGTTCTGTGGTAGTTGAGCTAAGTAATGATAAAAATAATGTTATAGTGAAAATAAAAGATACTGGAATAGGACTTAGTGATTCAGAAATAGATAGATTGTTTAGCAAGTTTTCAAGAGGAGATGATAGTGCAAAAATAAATACTGATGGATCAGGTTTGGGACTTTATATAGCTAGAAAAATTGTTGAAGCTCATGATGGTAAAATTTGGGTTGAAAGTGAAGGGAAGGGCAAGGGAAGTACATTTCAATTTACTTTATCATTTAATAAAGTAAATATAGAGAAGGAATAATAGTTTTTTATGTATGTTATTTATGAACAATTTCAGAAAAGCAGAATTATTGTATTTTTTACATATATTATAATAGCTTTTTTGTTGTTGTTTATTATAATTCGTAGTGGACTTCCAAATACAACAAGTATTGTTTTATTTTTTGTATTTTTATTTGATATTTATTTGTTTATTTGTTTTTATAAATTAACATTTAAAATAACAAGTGAAGGAATTGAATTTGGTTTTGGCATTTTTAAAAGAAAAATAAAAAAAGATAAAATACAATCTATTTTTATAGACAACTCTGTGAGTATATTCATTGGCTATGGAATAAGGTTTGGAAAAAATAAGACACTTGGTTTTATAGCAAGAGTAGGAGATGGGTTAACTATAAAAACAAAATATGGATTAGTATTTTTTGTAAGTTTAGATGATCCTAAAACAGCATTAGATATAATAAAACAAAATAATTATGTATAAGACATTAAAAAATATAGAAAATTTAAAATCCAAAAAAGTTTTATTGAAATTAGATTTGAATTTATCATTTTTAAAAAATGGTCAAATTGATCCAGAAAATGCTTTTAGAATAGAAGCATCACTAGAAACTATAAAGTATTTAATAAATAAAAATGCAAAGATAGTAATAATTTCATATATTGGTAGACCAGATGGTAAATTTGATAAAAAATACAAAATGGATTCTGTGGCAAAAATACTTTCCAAATATTTGAAAAAAAATGTTAAGAAATTAGATAGTGCTTTGCCTGAGGAAATATCTTCTCATATAGAAAAAATGAAAAATAAAGAAGTGATTCTTTTAGAAAATATAAGATTTTATAAAGAAGAAATGACAAATGATGAAATTTTTGCAAAAAATTTGGCAAAACTTTTTGACTTATACATAAACGATTCATTTTCAAATGCACATAGAAAACATATGTCGTCTTGCTCCATCACAAATTTTCTACCTAGTTATATGGGACTTAGATTTGAATATGAAATATTATATTTAAATAAAATATTGAATTCAAAGTTTAGTAAATCAGTTCTTATAATGGGTGGAGCAAAAGCAGAGACAAAACTTCCTGTTATTTCAAAATTAAAAAACAAATTTGAAGTAATCCTTTTAGGAGGAGTTTTGGCTAATAATTTTTTGTATTCAAGAAATTGTAATATAGGAAAATCTCTTTTTGAAAAAGATTTGATAAATGAGTCAAAAAAAATAGATTCCAAAAAAATAATTCTTCCAGTAGATGTTGTAGTTTCAAATAAAATAGATGCCAAATCCAAATCCTATATAAAATATATTAGTGACATTTCAAAAGATGATATAATTTTAGATATAGGCCCAGAGACTATAAAATTATTTTCTAAATATATAAAACAGGCAAAATTTGTTTTGTGGAATGGGCCTTTGGGATATTTTGAAATCAAAAAATATAGAAATTCTACCGAAATTATTGTAAAGGAAATAAAAAAATCAAAAGCACTATCATATTCTGGAGGTGGAGAAACTGTAGCACTTCTAAGTGAGTTAAATATGAAAAATGCTTTCAATTTTATATCAACTGGTGGTGGTGCTATGCTTGAATTTTTGTCTGGAAAAAAATTACCTGGTTTAGAATCACTTAAAAATAACAAAAAAAAGTAGTATGCCAAAAATAGAAAAAATAATAGCAAGAGAAATTTTGGACTCAAGAGGTAATCCTACTGTTAGTGCTACTGTTTTTTTGGATAATGATAAATATTATTTTGCATCTGTACCGTCTGGATCTTCTGTTTCTAGTTTTGAAGCATTTGAACTGAGAGATGGAGATGGTTCTAGATATAGGGGATTGGGAGTTTTAAGAGCTGTTGATAATATAAATACAAAAATAAATAGTCTTTTGAAGGGTCAAACAGTTGATGATCCCATATCTATTGATAAGCAAATAATAGAATTAGATGCTACAGAAAATAAAACAAACTTGGGAGCAAATGCAATACTTCCTGTTTCTATGGCTATAAATAGGGCAGCTGCAGAATCTAGTCATATGCCATTGTATAAGTTTATAAATAAGTATTATAATTTTTCTACCAAGCCAAGTTTGCCAATACCTATAGTTAATGTGATAAATGGAGCTAAGCACGCAGATTCAAATTTGGATATTCAAGAGTTTTGGATTATCCCAGAAAAATTTAATAGTTTTAGGGAGAGACTAAGATGTGCTTCTGAGATTTTTCATGAATTAGGAAATGTACTTTCTATAAATGGATATGATACTGATTTAGGTAATGAGGGTGGTTATGCCCCTGATTTCAAAAATACAGAAGATGTTTGGAAAATGATTACATTTGCTATACATCATCAAAACTATAGTGATAAAGTTTATTTGGGAATAGATGCAGGAGCCTCTACTTTTTATAATAAACATTCCAAGAAGTATATTCTAAAATTAGATAAAAAGGAATTAAATTCTTTGGAACTTATAAATTATTATATGAATTGGATAAAAAAATATCCATTTAAATATATAGAAGATCCGCTTGATGAAGAAGATTGGAATAATTGGATTGAATTAAAAAAGACTTTTGATTTTGTAAATGGTAATATTAATATTATAGGAGATGATTTGTTTTCTACAAATACAAAAAGATTGCAAAAGGGAATAGATTTAGATTGTGCAAATTCTGTGATTATAAAACCAAATCAAATAGGAACTATAATGGAGACTATAGATTGTATTAAGTTAGCACAAAAAAATAATTTTTCTATAGTTGTGTCTCATAGGAGTGGTGAAACAACAGATGATTTTATTTCTGATTTAGCTGTTGGTTCTAGTTCGCAGTACATAAAGACAGGTTCTATATCTAGAGGAGAAAGAATTTGCAAATACAATAGATTATTACAAATAAGCGATGAAATAATATGAAAAAAACAAAATTAGCACTTATAATTTTGGATGGTTGGGGTATTGCAAAACCTTCTAAAGGCAACGCTATCACTCTCGCCAATACTCCTAATTATAATTATTTTTTAAAACATTATCCACATTCACAACTTATAGCTCACGGTGAGAAAGTTGGTTTACCAAAGAATCAAGATGGTAATTCTGAGGCTGGTCATATAAATATTGGAGCTGGAAGAGTAGTTTTGCAAGATGATATGTATATAACAAAATCTATCAAAGATGGAACATTTTTTAAAAATCCAGCTTTTATGGACGCAATACAGCATGTAAAGAAAAATAATTCCAGCATGCATTTATTAGGCCTTTTGAGTGGTTATCAAAGTGCGCATGTAAATCCACATCACATATCTGCAATATTTCAAATGTTAAAAGAAAAAAATATAAAGAAAGTATATGTTCATTTGTTTACTGATGGACGTGATTCATCTCAACATTCTGCAATAAAATTTGTAAAAGAATTAAAAAAAGGTTTTAGAAATGGAGAAAAAATAGCAACTGTAATAGGTCGTTTTTATGCAATGGATAGAAATAAAAAATGGGATAGAACAGAAAAGGCATACGATGCTATGGTAAATGGAAAAGCTTTATTCGCAGAATCAGCAGAGGAGGCCATAATGCAGGCTTATAATAGAAATGAAACAGATGAGTTTATAACACCGACAGCTATTACAGAAAATGGCAATGTAATAACTAAAATACGAGAAAATGATTCAATAATATTTTTTAATCTTAGGTCAGATAGAGCAAGACAAATGGCTAAATTATTTGTTCAAAAAAATATTTGTGATAGAAATCAGAATTGTAAGATAAATAGGAAAAGATTAAAAAATATAAAATTTGTTTCTATGACAGATTTTGGTCCAGATTTAGATGATATTTTAAATGCTTTTCCATCAAGAGATATTGATCAAACTTTGCCAATGCAATTAAGAGATTTTAGGCAGTTATATATATCTGAGAGTGAAAAATATGCACATATTACATATTTTTTTAATGGGGGATATAAAGATCCTGTTGCAGGAGAATCAAGAGAAATGGTTTTATCTCCAGATGTAGATTCATACGCAACTGTTCCAGAAATGAGTTCTTATAAGCTAGCAGATAAAATTATAAAATATGTAAAAGAAAATAAGTATGATTTTTATGCTATAAATTTTGCAAATTCAGATATGGTAGGTCATACTGGTAATTTAAGTGCTGGGATAAAAGCAATAGAAAGTATAGATCATTGTTTGGGTAAATTATACAAAGCTTTTAAATCAAAGGGTTTTGTAGTAATAATAACAGCTGATCATGGTAATATAGAAGAAATGATAAATTTGAAAACAGGTGAGGTTGATACAAAACATTCGAAGAATCCAGTTCCTTTTATGCTTATAAATGCAGATTCTAAAATTAATAAATTACAGAATGGAATTCTAGGAAATATTGCTCCTACTATATTAGATATTTTGGGTTTAAAGAAACCAAAGGAAATGACATCTAAAAGTTTATTACAAAAAAATGCCTGAAGAAAGATTGAGACCAATATGTTTACTAATTATAAGTGGTTTAGATGCAGAGCATCTAAATGATAATGATTTTAATTTATTATCAAAATTTTCAAGTATCTACCCATTAGTTTTTTTGGAGTCAAATTATAAAAATATAACTGACATAACTAATTCTTATATAGAATTAGGAACTGGTACTCATGGTTTAGATAAGTCCGAAAAGTCATCAAAAACATCATTATCTGAGGTTTTGAGTTTTGCAGGATCAAAACAGTTACATATATCAGAGACAGAAGATTATGCAAATCTCACCTTCTTTTTTAATGGAAAAAAGAGAAACAAAAATTTGAATGAAGATTGGTTTCAAGTGAAGTCTCCAAAAATGGACAATTATTTGGATAACCCAGATATGATGATATCAAAAATACAATCGAAATTAATTGAATCAATAGAAAAAAGAAATTATGATTTTATAGTTACAAATTTCAATAATCTGCTCTGTAATTTCAAGTCAGATGAAGATAAAAAAAGAGCTTTTAGTATATTAGATAGAAAAATAAAAAATTTAGTAGATGTGATATTATCTTTAAATGGAGCCTTGTTTATTACTTCAAATATAAGTTTTAGAAATTCGAGTTTGCCACTTTTAATGATAAGCAAAGAATGGAAGAATAGAAGTTTTATTGATTATGATCATTCAAAGGGTATTTTAGATCAAAAAGTTAGTGCTAGATTATTTGATATCGCACCCACTATTTTAAAGGTGATGGGTATTACAAAGCATAAGCAAATGCAAGGTGAGTCAATAATATAAAAATCCCGTAAAGTTATTCTACCTAACGGGATTTTTTAATTCTTCAAATTTTTTTAAATAAATATAATAAGTAGAGTAAGAGATACTCCTATTATTATTCCTATAAGAGTTTCAGATAATGTATGAGCTATTCTTTCATTTAATATATCATATTTATATTCTTTGTTGTCAGGAAGGTCTATTATTATTTTGTTTATTGTTTTGCTTTGATCTGTAATAAATCCACGAAGCCCCACAGCATCTGCTATAACAATTGCAGCTAAAAAGAAACTCATTGCAAACTCTGGAGAGTCAATACCACTTCTTATAGCCATAATAGTTGCAATAGAAGAAACAAGAGCACTGTGAGCAGATGGCATACCTCCATAACATAGAATATTTTTCCATGTAAATTTGTTTTTGAATATCAAAACGATGGACTTAAACACAAATTGAGTAAGTATTACTATTACTATTGGTATTATGAGAAATTCATATTTCATATTATAATTATAATACAGTATAAAAAATATTCAAAATTTATGTTTATAGACATTTTGTTTTTATCTTTATTACAGGCTGTTACTGAATTTTTTCCAGTTTCTAGTTCTGGGCACTTGATTTTGTTTCATAAATTTTTAGGTACCAATAGCTTGTTGGATAATCTTGCTTTTGATGTTGTTTTGCATGGTGGTAGTTTGCTAGCAATTATTATATTTTTTTATAAAGACATTATTAATATATCAAAAACATTATTTTCTGATATAAAAAATAGATCTTTAAAAAATAGTTCAGCTCTTATAATATTTGTAGCAATAATACCAGCTGGACTAGTTGGTTATTTTTTTGAAGATTTTATAGATTCTATAAGAGATCCTAAAGTAGTTGTTTTTGCTTTAATTTTTGGAGCAGTACTTTTTCTTATAGCAGATAAATATTTTAAAAGAAAAAAAGATTTTTCAAATATAAATTTTTCGGATGGAATTTTTATTGGATTGTTGCAATGTTTATCCTTTATTCCAGGAATTTCTAGAAGTGGAATTACTATTTTTGCAGGTATGGGTAGAGGACTTAGTAAAATAGATGCAGCTAGGTTTTCATTTATTATGGCAACACCACTTTTATTTGGTGCATTTATAAAAAAAATAACTGATATTCCATCAGCTGATAATTATTATATTTTATTGTTGGGTTTTATTTTTACTGCCTTTTTTAGTTTTTTTGCTGTTAAATTTTTGATGAATATACTTTCAAAACTAGGTTTAAAAGTTTTTGCGTATTATAGAATAATATTAGCAATAATAATTATAATATTTTTTCTTTAAACTATATTCAAATTTTTATTTATATAATTTTCTTCGGTTGAATATATCATAACTTCTGATATATGATTTTTTATTGTTTCTTCTAGTGTTATTGGATCACTCTCTGGTCTTCCAAATATTTGTACGATTATTATTTTTCCTTCATTATTAGTTGTTATAGCTATTCCTGTTTCTGTAAAGTTTTTTTCCAAAATGTTTTCTTTGTGACTTTCTGATTTCATCCATGCGTTTATGGTAGTTTCCTCTGTCTGGAAATTAATAGCTAGGTTTTCACCAATAAAAGAATATTTATAATTAGTCTCTTTTATCCAACTTGAAAATTGTTTTCCGTTAGGAGAATTATGATCAAAGTATTTCTTGTCTGCCAAATCTTTTGCTTTATTTTTTGCTGCTTGTATCAATTTGTTGTTTAGAGTCAAAGGGGGTATATTCCTTTTGATTCTTTCTTTATTTATAAGGTTAAATATTTGAGTGGCAGATATATTTTCTTTTGCTACTGCTATTTTTATTTGACCTAAAGATAACCACTGAGTGCTTATTATAAGTAAAATCAAAAATATCTTCATTACGAGCATGAATATTATTTTTAAAATTTTTGGATATTTTTCTAAGTTTTGTGTTCTCATTTTGTCTTTTAAATAAAAAATACTTTGCATTAAACCAAAGTACTAAAAATAGTGATTATTAAATATAGATTTTTGTTTTACTTTTTGTATTTTGGTTTTTGTTTTTGTATAGATTTTAACCTATATATATAATACTAGTATAGCATATATTTTTTGACTTGTCAAGGTTTAATTTTTATTTTGATTTTTTATGTTATAATAACTATAAGAATTAATTATTTTTAATATATTTTATGGATTATGTAGTTATATTAGCAGGGGGTACTGGCACAAGACTTTGGCCAATATCAAGAGTAAACAAACCAAAACAATCAGAATATTTTTTTGATAAAAGGACATTATTGCAGATAACTTATGATAGAGTGCTTACTGGTTTTAGAAAAGAGAATATATTTATTTCTTGTGGTAAATCTCAGCTCGATCTTTTAAGGACTCAGTTGCCAAAGGTTCCTATAAATAATTTTATAGTAGAGCCGGTTGCTCGTGGTACAGCTATGGCAATAGGACTTGCATGTGTGAAAATATATTCATATGACAAAAATGCAAATATTATAATTGCTAATGCTGATCATTTTGTTCGTCCAGATACTAAGTACATAAGTTTATTAAAAAAATCTTCCAATATTATTTCAAAGTACAAAAAACATTTATGTCTTGTGGGGATAGAGCCATCATATCCAGAGATTGGATATGGGTATATAGAAATTTCAAATAAGTTTAATAATTTGGATTTTGTTTATGATATAAAAAAATTCAAGGAGAAACCAGATTTTAGTACGGCAACAAAATATTTTAAATCAAAAAAGTTTTTATGGAATACGGGATGGTTTATTTTTGATCCAAAAACAATGTTAGATTTGTTTGAAAAATATTTACCAAAACAGTATAAGGCATTAAAAACTATTGAACAAAATATTGATTCAGTAAATTATAACAAGACTCTAGAAAAAGAATTCAAGAATTTGGAATCAATTTCAATAGATTATGGTATAATAGAAAAGACAAAAAAAATGTTTGTAATAAAATCTAGTATAGAGTGGTTTGATATAGGAAGTTGGAGTGCTGTAAAAGATTGTTTTTCTAAAAATTTAAGAAGTAATTTGGAAGAGGGAAATATAATATCACTTGATTCAGAGGATAATTTGATAATAAATAAGAATAAAAATAAGATAGTTTCAGTGGTTGGCGTAAATAAATTTGTAATTATTGATACAGAGGATGCTTTGTTTATATGTCCAAAAAATAAATCTCAAGAAGTAAAAAAAATAATAAATCATTTAAAGTCAGATAATAAATTGAATAGATATTTATGATAAAACTTTCAAATATTAATAAAATTTTTATATTTTTTGTACTTATTTTTTTATTGTTGTGTTTTTTTTATTTATTTCAAGTAAAAATTCCTTTATCTTCTGATAAAGAAAAAATAATTTTTAAAATAGAAAGTGGAGAATCGTCAAAAATTGTATCTCAAAAATTAGAAGATTCTAAAATTATTAGAAGTGCTTTTTGGTTTAGGTTATATTTAAAAAGCAAAAATTTATCTTCAAAAATAGTTTCTGGATCTTTTGAATTATCTTCATCTATGAATTTCAGAGGTATATCTGATATTATTACAAAGAATCCAAAAAATTTTAGTGAAGAAACTATAAAGACAATAGAGGGTTGGAATTCTATTCAAATGGCAAAATATTTAGAAGAAAAAGGATTCTGCATAGAAAAAGATTTTTTTGATATTATAAAAAAGAAATTTGATTATGATTTTTTGAGTGACAAACCAAATGCATTTGATTTGGAAGGATATTTATTCCCAGATACTTACAGGGTCTACAAAAGTGCTAGTTGTGAAGATTTGGTTATAAAATTTTTAAATAATTTCGAAAATAAATTAGATGATCAAATTAGACAAGATATAAAATCTCAAAACAAAACAATTTTTGAAATTATTACAATGGCTTCTATTGTAGAAAAAGAAGTAAGAAGTGTGAATGATATGAAAATTGTTTCTGGTATTTTTTGGGACAGAATAAAAAATGGACAGGCACTTGAATCATGTGCAACATTAGCTTATATATTAGGAGAGAACAAAGATCAATATTCTTATGAAGATACTCAAGTAGATTCAGCTTACAATACTTATCAAAATAGAGGATTGCCACCTGGTCCAATAGCAAATCCAGGTTTAAATGCAATAAAAGCAGCTGTTTATCCGGAGTACACTAATTATAATTATTTTCTTACAGATCCAGAAACAGGAAACACTATATTTAGTAAAACTTTTGAAGAACACAAACAGAATAAGTTAAAATATTTGGATTAAATTATTTTTGTTTTACAAACCTATATCCAAGATATTCAAATTCATCCATATCTGAAATATTTTTGTAATATATATTCTCCGTTAAATGGATATCCAAGTATTCAAAATTATATATATCATAATTATATCCATCTGTTACGAGAATTATATTTTTTACAGTTTTTTCTATTGGAATATATGATTGGTATAATAATCTTCTGTCTATTCCTTTGTACATGTAATATCTTGTTATAGATTTATCATTGAATAAGTAGTATATGTAGTGTTGAGGTAGATAATAATTTAGATGTCTTATATCTTTTATAAAATTTGTTCTTTGCATAATATAAGGACTATCTCCTTCACTAAGAATTATTGTATCTTTTGGATCATATTTTTCTAAACTAGTTATTATTTCTCTTAATCTAGAATCATTATATTTTATAGTTTGAGTATTTATTTTGTACGGAGATACATTTATTAGTAAGTGATTTAGTTTTGTATTTTTTGGTTCTAAATCAAAAAGAAAAAATATTAGCTGAATTATAATTATAATAAAAATAATTATATATTTTTTTGTTAAAGATTTTGTCGTGTATATTATCCAGATTCCAACTATAGGAATAATAGGTGCTATAGTCATTATATAACCAACTTTTCCTAAGTGTATTAAGCAATAGAATAAAAAAGAAGGTAAAAACCATAGTAGCAATAATATTTTGGTTTTTTTTGCAAACTTTATTTTTCTCAAAATTATATAATATAAGAGTATAAAAGAAATTATTCCACCAGAATATAGAAATAATTTTATAGTATTAAATGTTTGTTTCGCTGTTGTTAATAATTTGTTTAAATTAAATATGGATGTTTGAGATGAAGTAGAAGAATATTGAAATTTTGTTACATTCCAGAATTCAGCAAATCCACCGCTGAGATAAATTGTTGGTAATATCCAAAATAGATTTGTAACTACAAAAATAATTATATTTATTAATATTTTTTTTATAGATCTTTTGTGATAAAGAAGAAAATAGATTATTGAAAATATATATAGTGGTGAAAAAAATATTATTAAACTTTGTCTAAATCCAATACCAATTGCAAACAAAAAACTAAATAGATATGTATAATTCTTTTTTTCTATAAATATTAGATATGATAAATAGAAATATATAAGAGAGAATAAACAATCTATCATATAGACATTTGCAAATTCACTATGAAACCATACAAAAGGGTTTGTTATAAATATTATAGAAGCAAAAAAAGATATTAATTTATTTTGGAAAATTTTATTACATATTATAAAAAATATTATTGCAGCTACTACGCATAAAATTATATTAACAGCAATAAGAGAGTAATTAGGATTTTTTATCAAAAAATTTAATAATTTTGCACTATATATATAAAAAAAATATCCGGGTGGATGAGGCTGGTGGTGTATTATATTAAAATTTTCCATCCCAAGTGCAAATTGTACAGAGTCCCATTCGAATAAATATTTTGATACAAATGGTATCCTGGTTATTATTGTTATTATGGATAATATTATAATTGATAATATGTTGTTTTTTGTGTTTATCCTCATTGTTTGATAGGTTGATTTTTTGTTAAAAACAGTATAAAGTGAATTATATTATACATTTATATTACACTTTTTGATATGAAAAAGCTACTCAAGTTCTTTAGAGTTAAAGAAGAAAATTTAGATTATGTAGAAAACAGAATATACGAAATTATGCCAGGATCAGCTGTTTGGCTTACTTTTATTTTGTCTATAATATTGTCTGTATTTAGACCAATTTGGGGTATTTATTTTATAATAGTGCTTGATGTTTATTGGGTTATTAGAATATGGTATCTATTTTTTTATTTAGCAATGTCTTGGATTACTTATCGTAAGTCTATAAAAATAGATTGGAGAGAAAAAAGAAATAGTTTAGAGAATTGGCAAAGTTATATTCATCTTGTAGCACTTCCAACATACAAAGAACCGTACAAGGTTATAAAAGAAACAATGGATAAATTATTAGAATCAGATTATCCAAAAAATAAAATAGTAATTGCTCTTGGTGGAGAAGAAAGAGATCAGGATAATTTTTTGGAAATTGCAAATAAAATAAAAAGTGAATATGGAAATGAATTTTTGGATTTTATTATTACAGTGCACCCAAAAAATTTACCAAATGAAATTCCTGGCAAGGGTTCAAATATGTATCATATAGGCAAGGAAATGACAAAATATTTTGAAAATATGAATATAGAATTTGGAAGGGTTATTATTTCTATGTTTGATATTGAAACATGGCCAGATTCTCAATATTTCAATTGTCTTACTCATGAATATATGACAAGAGACAATCCAGAAAGGTATAGCTATCAGCCATTAGTTCTTTATAATAATAATGTTTGGAAATCAAATCCTATTGTAAGAGTGGTAGCACATTCTACAACTTTTTGGCTTCTTACAGATTTGTCTAGATCAGAAAGATTGTTTACATTTTCATCTCATAGTATGAGTTTCAAGACTCTTGTAGAAGTTGGCTATCATCCAAAAGATATCGTAACAGAAGATACAAGAATTTTTTTACATTGTTTGAATCATTTCAATGGAGATTATAAAACGCATCCAATATATATTCCAGTTTCTATGCAAACAGTTGATGTTGGTAATATTTGGGAGTCATTCAAAAATCAATATATACAAATCAGACGTTGGGGTTGGGGTGTTGAACATTTTCCATGGATGATGATGAACTTGGTAAAAAACAAAGCGATGCCTTTTAAGAAAAAAATTAAATATTTATGGAATCAATCCGAAGGTACTTATACTTGGGCAACACTTCCAATATTAATTCTTATTATGGGACGTTTGCCACTATGGATTGCAGACAAAACTATTCATTATAATGTAATGATTCACAATACTCCTGTAATTTTAGAACATGTTATGAATTGTGGGCTTATTGGAATTTTGGCTGTGGCTATGTTTAACATTTTCTTTTTACCTCAAAGACCAAAGGGAGTAGGTTGGATAGTGTATCCAATAATGTTTTTACAATGGATATTGTTTCCACTTACTTTAGTATTTTTTGGTTCTGTTCCTGCGGTAGAGGCTCAGACAAGACTTATGATTGGTGGTAAGTATAGATTAGGATTTCAGGTAACGAAAAAAACATAATGTTATAATAATATATGCTTGTTGGCAGGTATTAATTAATGCTAATTATAAACGTAAATTATGGAAGAAATTGAAGTCAAATTTTTAAATATTAATACAGATTTAATTATTCGTAAATTAGAGAAATTAGGAGCTGAAAAAGTTTTTAATAAGACTTATTATAGGAAAGTTTTTGATTATCCAGATTGGCGTTTGGATAAAGATAATTCTTGGTTGCGTTTGAGAGATGAAGGAGAAAAAATTACTTTATCTTTTAAGAAAAGAATAAACCCAGGCTTAAATGGATCTAATGATGAAGGGATGGAAGAAAAAGAGATTGAAGTTAGTAATTTTGAAAAAACAGCTGATATTTTATTAAACATTGGTTTAATTGAAAAGCATTATATAGAAAATAAAAGAATCAGATATATTTTAGATGATATTGAGTTTGATATTGATTTTTATCCACAATTAGAACCTTATTTAGAAATTGAAGCTCCTTCTTGGGAAAAAATTAATAAAGCAATTGAATTATTAGAATTAAATTCTAAGGATCAAAAAATATTTTCTACCAGCCAGGTTTATTCTCAGAAGGGGATTGATGTAGGAGACTATAAAAAAATTACTTTTCAGGAAATGATTTTAAAATAGATCCAACAAAATTTTTATATCCATTTACAAAAGATTTTATATCGCAACTTGATTTACCCTCAAGTTGTATTTTTTTTAATTTTAAAATTTCTGATTTACATTGAATAAAAATATCATTATTTTCTTGGAAAACTTGCCCAATTTTATTATTAGAATTTTTGTTTACAGATTCAGCTTCAATTATCTTTAATATTTTTTCATTGAATCTTGTATATGCACTGGGCCAATTTTCAAAAGCTCTGATTTTATTATTTATATTTCCTGAAGAATTATTCCAATTTATTAAACCATCTTCTTTTTTTATAATTTTTGTCAAAGTTACATTTTTTTCATCTTGATTCCTTGTTTTTATTTCGCCATTTATATATTTTTCAACATTTTCTATCAATAATTTATTTCCAGCATCAAATAATTTTTTGCTAAGAGAAGAATAATTATCATTATTTTCTATTTTCATTTTTTCTTGTGCAATTATTGGACCAGCATCCATTTTTTTTGTCAGTAGCATTACACTCACTCCAGTATATTCATCTCCATTTAAAAGTGTATATTGAACAGGTGAAGAACCACGATATTTTGGCAAGAGTGATGGATGAATATTCAATATTCCAAATGGAAAAATTTTTATAATATTTTCTGGTATTATAGCACCATAGGAAAGTAGAATTCCTATTTTAGGATTTATATTTTTTATAATTTCAAATTCTTTATCAGAGAGCTTGTCAGCTTCTAATATTTTTATATTATTTTGTATCGCAATATTTTTTACCAAATTTATATTTATTTTTCTTCCATTTTGTTTTTCAGTTTTTGTAATTACAAGTTGAATATTATATTTATTTTTTATTAATAATTCTAAAAGAGTAGAGGAATTCTCATCTGATCCAAAAAATATTATTTTTATTGATTTATCTTTCATCTTTTTTTGCTTGGCTTTGTAATTTTTTAAATAATATTTCGCCCTCTATAAATTTTTTTATTTTGTCGGTAAATATTATTCCATTTATGTGGTCTATTTCATGCTCAAAAACAGTTGCATATAATCCAGAAACTTTTATTTTATGTTTTTTGCCTTCTATATCTTGATATTGTATTTGTAAATTTTTTGGTCTATTTACAATTCCAGATATTTTTGGAAACGAAAGGCACCCTTCTGAAGATTCTTGTTTTAAAAGAGATTTACTTGTTATTTTTGGATTTATAAATTCCATTGTTTTATCATTAAATTCTATGACTATAATCTTTGTGTTTAATCCTACTTGATTTGCGGCTAATCCTATGCCATCATATTTTTTCATTATTCTTGTCATTTCTTTTATAATTTCTTGTAATTTTTCTATATCAAAAATTTCAATATCATCTAGTTTTGTCCTGAGTATTTTGTTTGGATAAGTTGTAATCTTTAATTTCATATTTTAAAATAATTTTTATCTATTATATCTATATCATATAATATGTTTTGAATTTTATCTATATCAGAATTTGGTTTGTATTTTATTATTATATATTTTACAAAGTATGAAAAAGTCTTTTTTATTTTTGGATCTATAATGTCTAATAGTTCCAAATCTTCGGATAAATTGTTTTTTATTTTTTCATACAATATTTTTGTTTTTTCTTCCAATATTTTCTCATTTTTATCTTTTATTGTAATTCTTATAATTTCATATATTGGCGGATAATGAAATAATTTTCTAAAGTTCAATTCTTCACCACTCATTTTCAAATAGTCTTGATTTTTTATATTATCATATATTTCCAAATTGTTTAATACTTGTAATATGAGTTTTTCTGGTTTATGTGATATCAATTTTTTGATAAATTGAAAGAATTTTTCATTGGAGTCAAAGTTGTTGTTTAAAAATTGCTGAGCAAATGGAAGTATTATAATATCAAATTCATTATCTTTTATATAATTCATTATCAATTTTGTGGCTATTATTATTTGATTTTGTTTTATTAATTTTATGTTTTGCTCGTGGTCTTTGTCTACTATAAGTACTTTTTTGTTAGGAAACATTTTTGAAATATTTAAATAAAATTGTTTACTTCCTATACCCTTTGCTCTCAAATTTACATTGTCACATTTTGGACATTTTGTTGGAATAATAATTTCTTTTTTACAATTATAGCAATATAAATTGTTTGTTTCTTTTATATATGTCAGAACTGAATCACATTCACTGCACTTAAAAATATTATTACAATCTGGACAATACAAGCTTTTACTATAACCTTTTTTATTTATTAGAAATAAAATTTTCTTATTTTCTGAAATTGATTTATTTATATAATTTTCTGTATCAAAATGAATTTGATTTTCAAAATATTTCATATTCATCTCCAAAATTTTTATTTTGGTTTTTATTTCTGACCTACTTTCAAATAATTTTATTGTTTTTTCTTTTGCTAATTTATATAAATATAGTGGAGGACAATAAGAAGTAAATATGATTTGTGAATTATTTATTTTTGCAAGTTCTAATACGTTTTCCAATAATCCAAATCTTGGATTTATATCTGTTTGATTGTGGTTTTCATTTTCTGCGTCACTTACTATTATTGTTTTTACATTATTTAGTGGATAAAATATTGATATTTTTGTCCCAATAATTATTTTTGTTTTTTTGTTTTTTATATCAGACCAAATTTTGTTGTGTTCTGCTTTTGATAAATGTGTATAGCCGGTAATTATGGATATATCGCTTGATTTATAAAAATTTAGAAGACATGAATATATTTTTTTTAAGTTTGATTTTGTTGGACATATTACAAGAGTTTGTTTTTTATCTTTGGCGGAATTTTTATCTATAACTTTTTTTATTAGAGAAATCTCTTCTTCAAAAAAATTATGTTTAAAGATTACTTTTTCATCTTTTATAATTAATGAATTAATATTTTTTATTTTACAATCTGTTTTTGTGACTATAATTTTTGTTTCATTTATTTTGCTAATTCTCTTTAGTGGTAGAGGAATAATATTATTTACAAAATTTAGTGAATCAAAATTATTTTTTACAAAAAAATTATAAAAATCTATTTGTTGTTTTGTGATTATGGGATCATTTATTACAATTTTATTTATTGATTTTAATATATTTTTTGGCTGATCTGTATCTTTTTTTATATCAAAAATTACGCCAAATATAAATTTGTTTCTAAATGGAATTTCTATTAATTGCCCAATAGATGCATTGATATTATCAGGAATTATATAGTCTAGTGTATTTAAGGACTTTTTTAGCTTTATTATTGGTTTTACTGAGGCATATTTCATAAATTAAGTATAGAGTATAATGTAAAAAATGTTAATTATTTAAAATAAGCTATTTACATCTCAGGGGGGGCAGTATAATTAAAATATATTATGAATATTATCATTTTTAATAATTTTTTATATATCTAATAAAAATAATCTTTAAACATCTATGATCAAAACAAAACAATTAATCAAAACAAGTATTTCATTTTTTATTCTAATTTTTAGCTTTTTTCTATATAATCCATCACATGCATCTATTACATATGGATCAATAGATAATACAAATAAATATGCATACAATGAAAATACTGGCTGGATAAATTTCAAAGA
>JAQUXC010000013.1 GCA_028692545.1 Patescibacteria group bacterium
ACGCATTACATGTTTGGCAAAGACTAGCATTACAATCACTTGAACTTAGACAAGATACACATGAACCTGCAGAACAATATGGAGTTGTACCACTACAAGATGACACACAATTACCAGACGCATTACATGTTTGGCAAAGACTAGCATTACAATCACTTGAACTTAGACAAGATACACATGAACCTGCAGAACAATATGGCGTAGATCCAGAACAACTAAGGACACAACTATTACCAGAACATATATTACAAGCACCTGTACATTGACCACTATTAGTACAAGCTACACATGAATTATTAAAACAATATGGCGCACCAGATGTACAATTTGATACACAACTACCAGAATCACAACGATTACAAGAACCACACTGAGCATCTGTAGTACATTCTGGCGCATTAACACAAACATTACTCTGACAAATTTTTCCAGTAGGGCAATTGGAATCTGTTATACATGCCACACAAGACGTACCTAAACAATATTGTGTAGATCCAGAACAACTAGAGACACAAGTATTACCAGAACATGTCTTATTGCAACCAACTGTACATTGACTATTATTGGTACAAGCTACACATGAATCATTAACACAATATGGAAAAGAGCCCTGGCATATAAACCCACATGATCCACTAACACACATTTCACATTGACCACAATCATTGTCGACAGTACATTCTGGACCAGGAACACAACTATTACTCTGACAAACTTCTCCAGTAGGACAATTTGTATCATTTATACACTCCACACATGAGTTACTTGCAGTATTACATTGTGGTGTATATCCACTACATGTACTTTGACAACTACCGCCTACACATGCTTCACATGGACCACAATTATTATCATCTGTACACTCTAAACAATTACCATTGTCACAAGTATCCCCTGCATTACAACTATACCCACAACTTCCACCTATACATGTTTCACAATTTGGTGCATCGCATCCAGATTTACATGTATGAGAATTCAAATCACACACTTCACAAAGACTGCTATTACAGTCATTATCATTATTACAAGCAACGCAAGTTCCACTAGAACATGTACCAGATGGACATAAATAATTATTATCTACACAATACCCAAATCCATCACATCTATTACATCCTCCAGAACAATCACCGTTTGGATCTTGTCCTGATACAATATTTGAGCAAGATGCTATTCCAGCAGACACAGAACAACTTTTACAAGAAGAACATCCATGTTTGCCAGAACTATAATTTAAACAAGTTCCTGAAGAACAATAATTACAAGGACCATTACAACCTACAAAATTATTTATCCAACCATCTCCTGTAAGTGGTTGACATACTCCTGCATTACAGGTATTACACGGTCCACAATCACTATCAATTGAACATTGTACACATTGATTTCCAACTTTTTGATAACCAGCAGCACAATGCCATTCCAAACAATCATCATTACAAATTCCATGATTTGGTACACCCAAATTTCCATTTGTATCACAAAGCTCATTTATAGTAAAAGAATCTGCTCCATAAGTTAAAGTAGTATTTGTAACTCTTGCATCTCCACAGAAATAACATTCACTTGGATGAGTAGCCCAATTACACGATGCATTACATCCTACTGTTATGGCATTATAAGCTTGATTACAAAATAATCTATTCATTCCTGGTTCACATTCTTCACCACCTTGTAAAATAGAATCACCGCAAACAGCACTAGAAGAATTACTACATTCTGAAATATTATTAATATAAATAGAATTAGAAAAACCAATAGAACCATTATTACCTATCCAAGAACCTACATCAGAATTATTAAATTTTGAATATAATTTATAATTCAAGGCCCTTGCATCTTCATTACCACTATTACCTGATTTATATATATATACTTTAGAATCAATAGGACAATGAAATATATGATTTATAGAATCCCAACAAGTATTTGGATCACAGCCCACACAGGCAGAGCAATTTCCAAAATTGTTTACAGGGTCAATAGGAAGAGACATTCCCAACTGAGCACCTAAAGCAGTATTCCATGATGGCCAAAGCGAAGTACTAGCTCCTATTTCATATGTTCCCTCTCCTAATTCTGGATAAGTTTCTAAACATTTATGAAATTCCATCTCATGATTTATACACTCACTATCAGAATTACATCTTATATTATTAGATACGCTATAATATGAACCTCCAAAAGGTTGATAATAAAGGCCATTTATATTGCCGCTAGAAGCTCCTTCATATGCACAATATTTATTTGAAGCCGCATAATTAACAAGTGCCTTATCAATTGCTCTTATATTTTCCCAACGTTTTGTATCTTCTATTAAATCACTTTTGTCTGAAAAACTTATATTGTAATTGAAATTCCAATTATCCAACAGTTGATTAAATATATTTTCTGTACTTTCGCTTGCACCTTGATTTCTAGAAATTAAATATATGTTTGTAAATTTTGACCCCGCACCAACTTGTTCTTCTGATTTTTTGTTTGCAGCATTTATATAAGTAGTTCTTCCGTCTATAATAGCACTATAGCCATCAACAATTGTATTTGTAGGATTACCATGTACTACAACGTCAGAAGAATTATACCAACTTAAAGGATCTAAATGTTCATTATTTTTATAAATTCTAATACCTATAACATCATTTGTATAATCATTTTCAGCTAAAACATTTTTACTAATAAAACTATCAATTACGCCTTTGAATAATTTTTTTATAAGTTTAAATGATAGTAAATTGTCTGTAGCATCTGTATAATTTATATTATTTTTTGTATTTATAGTTAATCCATTTGCAGTTTGATCTTCTGGTTTAAATGTAAAAATATATTCCAGCAAAAGTCCATCTGGAGTATTAAAGGTTCTAAATATTGGAGTATCATTTAAATAAGGTAGTCCCCCATCCAAACAATATTTTAATCTAAAATTATAATCATCATCTTCAAAATATTCATTAAATTCTTCGTCGTCATAATTTGGCCAAATATTCTCACACATAAATAAATTCAAAACTGCTTCATCTTGAAGTACTGGTCCACTATATCCATCTATTGGATTTGATGGTCTGGCAGATACAACAGTTTTTGTTTCTCCATTATTATTTGCTGAGACCAAATTTGCATTTACTAAATTATTAGACCCAGAAACATTTGCAAGAGAAGTATCAAATACGGACCAATTCCAACTCCAACTATATCCAGGAATAGAAACTATAGGTTCATTTTCATTTGTCCTTCCTTCAACAAAAAATTCTTTTGATTGATTTGGGGTATTAAATTCATAATAATGATTTTCTGGATCAACTATCAAAACATAACCAAGTTCACATACACTTGCCTTCGTAGTAAAATCAAAACTACATTTGTTATTTGAACAATCTAAATAATGCCCATAAGTAGATCTTAATCCAGAAGCAGTGTCTCCAGTAATAGTAACTCTGTACGTAGTAGATGTTTCTAAAATTTCTCTAGGAGATATATTCAAAATTCCATGACCATCCATTTTTGTATAAACGTCATAATCTATAGGTACATCACTTTGTGATGATATTTTTTCTAATTTAACATTGTCACCTATTGTATTGCTATTTATAGACAAAGTAAATTCTGATTTTATAAGAGTGTTTGGACATGCACTATTAGACTCTGGGTAATTAGATAATACATGAAAATCTAATCCATATACAGGAAGACAATCACCATCATTTGATGTATTGCATGTATCTGGACAACAACCGTCAAAAACATCCACTCCTCCACAAGATGAAACATTGGTACAATTAATAGGAGCACAATCTATATCGTCAGCAATAGTGCATCCACTAGGACAACAGCTATCACTATTTATACATTGCGTTACATTTGCACAATTATTAGAGGAACAACTTGGATAACCACTGAAAGTACAAGTGTTATCCGTAGAATTCCAACAACATGAATCTGCTTCACAATCAGTCTGATACCCATTATGACTTGCACAATTTGATTCGCATGGAGCCGAATCAAATCCACATAAACCACCTGACCAACAACAAGAACCTGTATCATTACAAGTATCTACTGAATAATCAAAACAATTAACAGATGTACCACTACCATAAATATGTAAATTTCCAGAACCTGAAATAGAATATTCTTGATTTGTGGATATTATCTCTACATCTCCAGAATCTTCGGCAAGAACATTTGCAATACTTGTATTATTTGCATCAGCTGATAAATTTACAATTTGTGTACTTGGTGGATTTATAGCTTCGCTAGACCAGGCATAAGTATAATCAGCGCTATTACATACATTACAATTTTCTGCTACAGCGACGGCATTGTATTGCCTTGAATCATCTATATTCATAGAATGAGTCAAAGGAGAAACACTTACACTAGCTAATCTACAAGCACCACTATTTGTTTTAAAAAACCATGAACATGTTCCATTATTACATGACAAAGGATTTCCATTTATATCTTCTATAGAATTAGATAAAATTACCTTATACCAAGTATATACATCAAAATAAGCATGAGTATATTCAACAAAAGAATTTCCAGAAGATGCAATTGATATATTTAAACTACTATCTGGATTACAAACTAGTGAAGAATAACTTCCAGTACATTTTTCTATTGATAAACCATCAACAAAACTATCTGTGTTCATATTAATATTTGATCCATCAGCTCTACTAAATTTTATATATATACTAGAATCTAAATATACTTCTTGAAAATCATAATATGGAGATGGGGAGCTTGTTGTAAGATTTGTATCTGTTGCCAAACACTCCTCTTCTCTTATGATAGGATCATCACATACTGGACTATCATCACCTACACATAAACTATTATTTGCACTCCAACAACACGAAAATCCGGGATGTAAAGTTTGATTAAAGCATCCATTTTGATTTCCATTAAAAGAAGAACAATCTGCTCTTATATTTAGCGATGTATTATTACTCAATGATAAATCTATATTTTCTGCATTTATAGTTACAAGTCCACCCATCCATGCATCATTTACATTTACAGTTGTCTCAAATACTCCTGAATCTTCTACAACAGCTACATCATCATTATTTCCACTCCAAGTATATAAATAACCATTATCTGGACAAATATAACAATTACTATCAATAAGGTTAGCATGATAAGATAATTGTCTATCAGCTGGATTTGCTGGATAAGATATGTCATCATTTGGCGGATAAACAAACAAAGAGCTAGGACTACATTCTCCACCACTTAAATCTGTTTTAAACTTCCAGCTATAAGGAATCAAAGAATTTCCTTCTTCATCAAGAATAGTATCTTCCAATACCACTTTATAATATTCATTTATTCCTAATGTATTTGGATTAATAGTAAAATAAGTTGCATTAGAATCATATATTATTTGAGAATTGTCCAAAGTTATTTGAGTATAATTTGAATCTTGTGAACATTGATTTTCTGATGTATTTGGACAATTATATAATTTTATATTTTGAGAATTGAATGTACTAACATCCATATAAGCAGATAAACCACTCTCATATTCAAATACTGTATTAATCAAAGAATTCACTGGAACATCTTGGCTTCCAGGATAGGGGCTTGGTGATGAACCATTTAAACCACATGTTTGTAATCTTACTTTAGGGTTTTCACAATTTACACATGTTTCAAAATGCCATCCATAAAAATCCCAAGGAACTTCTTCTGTAATAGAACCTGGAATATATTCAAAATTCCAAGAGTTTCCATAACCATTATCATTATGAAGGGCAACAAGTCCTGTACCAGCACCCACAGGAACATTTACTGCTAGATATTCATCTGAAGATATATTTAGATTTGTTACATCGACTTCATCTCCATCACTCAAATAGTTAAACGTCATTTTGTCAGCGCTTGGATTTTCAAAATACTCTCCAGAAATTTCCAAAAGATCACTAACTCCTCCGGATGAAGGATTTATACTACATATAGAAGGCGCTGGACTTCCTGGTTCAATATTTACATCTACTTCATTTGTTCTAATATCTTCTCCATCTTCTACTCTTAATTTAGATGGAAAGATTTCAGTCAAATCAGCAAAACCTTCTTCAGGAACCTTTACGATTATTTTATTATCACTCCAATAATCTGTAGAACAAGCATCTGGAAATTCAAAATTTCCATCATTCCAATCACCTGATGCTAAAAATTTTACAGTCTTTGAACCTTGCGAACTTCCAAATCCAGATCCAAATATAGTAACATAACTTCCAACTTTAGGATTTGTGGGGCTAATATAACTTATATTAAAATTATCTGGTGCATCTACTAATATATTCAAACCCAAATAATTACTAAATCTTTCTACTCCACCTTTTTCTACTACAACTCTAACTCCCACCTCTCCTCTTGATAAATTTGGTACTGTAGATTCTACATTCAAATTTTCACCATTATCTCCAGTTCCTGCCCAAATCAAACCACTAGCTTCTATATAATTATTATCATCACCAAAAAGAACCTTTCTATTGTTAATCTCTGTACCAAAGTTTACACCAGATAAATTTATTTCTTCTTCATAACGAGCATTTTCTTTATCAATTTCACACAATCCTGGACCAGGTATATCATTTGTCAAAACAAAACTATCCGACAAATTACTCCAATAACTATCTCCATTTTCCATAACCTTCTTAACTTGTATATTAAAACTAGATATATCAATTGGTAAAGTTTCTGGCACTGCTATTACTATGCTTTTATCTTTCCAAGCATTATTTCCACATGGCAATTGTGCTTCTATGTAACTATCAGTACTATATCTAAAATATACTTTACTATTTACCATATCTACATCTTCCCAATTTCCAAAATTTTCTCCAGCTACTGTCACAAATTGTCCCTTAGCTCCTTGATCAGGAGACACTCTACTTATTCTAGGAGATAATAATTCAAAATCTAATCTCGCTGTACCATTTAATGTTTTTACTGTAAGTAAACCACTCTTTGCAGTTTTGTCATCTCCACCAGTTTCACCACCCGCAGGAACAAATACATTTATATGTTCATTACTAAAAGATTCTATACAAGGATGAGATGGCAAATTATCTGCATTTTGACTTATACATAGTCCATCAACACCTTCTACTAAATAAATATTATCATTGAAAACCAACCATTCTGGATAAAGATAATTTCCAGTTATACTTATATAGTCTCCATCATATTTCCCAGATACAGAAGCATTATCTACTATTGGATTACATTCAGATGTAACTCCAGTAGAAAAATTCCAATCCTCACCAGGACCATTACTAGGATAATCATCTATTCTACCTTCTTCATGAATAGTACTAAAATCTCCATCCAAATAATTTCCACAAACATCTTTTATGACATCACCTTTTAATACTGGATAATAATCAGAATTTGGAAGATAATCATTATTTGGTGTAGATATTAAAGTTGTACTATTTGGAGTACTCTTTCTAAAACTCGTCATCACATCAGCATTGTCATAATCAGTACTATTGTATATAGAAATAGAATTAGATTTTCTCAAAGATCTAAGATCCATATCTTCTGAAAATTTAGAAACTACATATGAAGTCAAACAAATATCTTCTGAATCATCAAATGGAAATGGAAGAGAATCTTCTTCTGAAACAACAACCGTAGGTGGAGTTGTATCTACTTCTATATTTTCTGATGTTTGAAACTCCCACTTAAATTCCTTGCCTAAATTATCTCCATCTGTAGATTTTATTATTGGATCACCTGTTGAAATAGTATCCTCACCAGGCAAAACAACCATATATCTTGTATTTGGAGAATAATCATCTACTACAAACTGTAAAACATTATCATCTTCATCTGGTGTTACAAAGCTACCAACAATGTCACTCGCTACTATATTATTTACATTGGAACAATCATTATCTAAACACTTATAAACATTAAAACTAGATACTGATGATGGATTATTGGAAAAAGTAGCTGAACTAATTTCTATATTATTATTAAAAATTACTTGAATCATACACAAACTAGTCACATTATTGGAAGATGGACTTTTTGATATAGCTCTAAATGAATTTGTGTCTGGATTTGGAGATGTGATACAGGTAGAACAACTACTATCATAAACACTTCCATTACCATCTGGGTTACATCTATAACACCCTCCACAAGAATTAGCTTCACAATTTTCTCCAGGCGTATTGGGATTGTAATGAGTCCCATCTTGAATTGTCTTTAAAACAAAACTTACTATTGCATATGAAGCAAATATTATAATAAGTCCTATCGTAGCTGATATTATTATTTTTTTTGCTTGTGATATTTTTTCTTCATTTCCAGCACTAGTCATCCATACAAATCCACCATATAAAATAAGTATCAAAGCTATAAGACCAAGAAGACCTAAAAATATTTGAATAATAGTACCCACTATAACCTCTATACTCGCATCTCCTAATCTATCAACTCTTGGAACAAGCACGGTTTGAGCATAAACAAACATAGGTACTAATAAAAACAAAGTTCCTAAAAAAATATTTTTCTTAAGTTTTTTTAAATTCTTTAACATTTTTTAAAATTATTGTTGTCCTCTATCTTTTCTATTTGGCTCTGCAATTGTTGGCGCTGGACCAAATGAAAAATTAAAACAATTTCCATAGTTATCTTTTAATTTTGCAGTAACTCTTGGTCTATAAACACTATTTGTATATAAAAATGGAGATCTTATAGAAACGTTACATTTATTATTTTCTAAATTTGGATCAATTGAATTATCTGTATTTAAATAAACTATATAGTTTGGAAAACAATAAATTGTTTCATTTGATTCTGATTCTACGCTAAATGGAATATTTTCCTTATCTCCCAAAAATGGAGCTTCGCTATTATCTCCTGTATCATTACAACCCAAAACCTCATCAAATTTATAAACATAAAAATTATTTGAATTCAAAGAACTTGGAGATATCGTAGAATTAAAACTAGCAGAAATATTAGAATTTCTATTTACAGAAGTTGTATTATTATCTGGACTTACTTTTTCTACTACAGGAGCATCTAATTTAATTGTATCATTTGTAGAAAATATAAAAGTATAATCATCTGTAGGAGTTCCTTCTGCGCCATTTATTTCATTACCATCCAAAAAATTTCCAGCTGCATCATTTATACCACTTGATGGATCAAACAAATCTCCAGAGTCCAAAACTATTTTTATGGAAGAATTTTCTGGAAGACAAAATACTTCTTCCCCACAAGAATTTTCCAAATAACCACCACCACAACTAAGTTTTGAAAAAACTTCAACTGTTCTATATCTATTACTTATTCTTAATTCAAAATCACTAGGATCATGTTGACTAAAGTTTCCGCTATCTAGTAGTGCTCTTGTAAAAAGATTTATATTATTGTTTATACTTAAAATATTTATAGGTTCTGAAAAATTTATTTGTGTAATAATATTTCTTGCAACTATTTGATCTTCTCTTGGTATTGTTAATGTTACTTGCGGTGGAGTAAGATCCAAAAAAGTACTTACTTCAAATTGCCAAAAATAACCTGTATCCAGGGATCCAAATAAAGCACCTTCTGTCTGTGTAGACATTGAGTCTTTTAAAAAAACAGAAGTTCTTGTATTTCTAACACCACTTCCCAAATATACTCTTGGTTTTAGTATTACATTTTTTCCATCTGCACTTAACATTGCCATCACATTACTTGAATCTACCGGACTACCTCCGCCTGAATCTATATCATTTCTAATTTCTATATCATCACTCATAACCCCACATTCTACACCAGGATTTGCATTTATATAACTTTGACAAATTCCATATTCCACAGAACTTTCTTCAAATTCAGCAGTATCAGATACTATACTAGATGTTGCTACTTCAACTTTAAATGTTATCATTATCATAGTGTTTCTAGGGACATCTATAGCATCACGCTCTGGATAGTGATATTCTATTACTCCTCCGCCAAGTGCCCCAGAGCCAAATCCAAAACCGAATTGATTATTTGTATTTGTATTATTGCTATTTGTATGAGTAGAATCATACAAACCTTTTAACAAAAAATTTACAATCGCATATGAAGAAAATATTATGATAAGTCCTATAACTGCTGATACCATTGTTTTTTTTGCTTTAGCTATTTTTTCTTCATTTCCAGCACTTGTCATCCATAAAAATCCAGCATAAAGAATAATTACAAGACTTATAATTCCAAGAGTCCATAGAGCTATATTTATTACATTTACCACAATAGTCTCTATATCATTTGTCCCAAGTCTAGAAACTGTAGGAACTGCTACGGGATCATTTTGAGCATTTGTAATTTTTGGCAACAAAAAAATAACTGCTGACACGAAAACAAAACTAACAGCAGTTATCTTTTTTAAAGAAGTTTCAAATTTTTCTAAAACTCTAAAAAACATTGTGATTTATATTTTTATTTATTCTTAAATTTAATCAAGAATTTCTTTGAGTACTTCTGAGACTACATTACCCTCTGCTTGACCTTTTAAACTCTCCATAGCTAACTTCATTATTAGGCCAAAATTTGGTTTCGTCTTATCTATTTTATCTTTCTCTATTATATCACAAATTATATTTTTTATCTCATCTTTTGTTTTCATTTGTGGAAGATATTTACTTATAATATCTAATTCAAAAGATTCTTTTTTTACCAAGTCATCTCTTCCACCTTTTTGAAACTGTTCTATACTATCTTTTCTCTTCTTTGTCTCTGAAAACAAAATAGAAACAACCTCCAAATCATCCAATTCTTTCTTAATGTCTTTTTCTTTATTCTGAATAGAATTTTTTAATAACTTAAGAGTGTTAACAGACTCCAAATCTCTAGATTTAATAGCGGTTAACAAATCATTAAATATTTTTTCCTTTAAAGACATTTTAATTGAAATTAGAATCTTCCAACTTACCTATCTTTTTCAAATATTCTCTATTGTCTTGAGCTTTTATTCTATGTATAGCTCCTTCTTTATATTTTCTCTTACTCTTTGTTTTGTTTTGAAATCTTATTTTTCTTGCTTGTAATAATTTACCACTTTGGATAATTTTTTTGGTAAATCTTCTAATAAGCTTTTCAAATGATTCATTATTTTTTGCCTTTACTTCTACCACTTTATTCACCTTCCTTTCTAAAATATAAAATATTTTAAATTATTTTTTCTTATTTAAATTCAAACTATTTAATCTTCTTGCTAAAACAGAAACTATTTTGCTATCTGGTACTATTTCTTGATTACCGCTTTCCATATCTCTTATCAAAACAGTATTATCTAATATTTCTTTTTGTCCAATAATAAGTGTCATTTTTGCCTTTAATCTATTTGCATCTTCAAGTTGTTGTTTTAAAGCAGTTTTTGATATATTTTCACAAACATCAAAACCATTTTGTCGGAGTTCTTCAAATAAGGTAAGAACTCTTTTTTTAGCCGTATCTCCAAGTTGTGCTACAAATATATCATGAGTTCTAACTCTTTCCAACTCTTCATTTTCTCTTTCTCTTAATATATTTATAGTTCTCTCCATACCAAGTGCAAGTCCGATTGCTGGAGTACTCACTCCACCCAATTCTTTTACAAGTCCATCATATCTTCCTCCGCCACCTAGCGCACTCTGACTTTCATGTTTAGCTTTTGGAAATATTTCAAACGTAGTACGATTATAATAATCAAGTCCTCTAACTATTGTAGTATTTAATGTATATGGAACTTCTATATCATCTAAATATTCCAAAACTTTTACAAAATGCTTATTACAATCTTCACACAAGAAATCTACTATCTGTGGTGCTTCTTCTACAATTTCATGACACTTTTTTTCTTTACAATCCAATATTCTTAAAATATTTTTTGTATATCTATAATTACATTCTTTACATAATTTTGATTTATTTTTTTTCAAATAAATTTTTAAAGCCTTTTCATATTTTGCTCTACAATTTTTACAACCAATACTATTTATCTGGATATCTACATCTATTTTCAAATCTTGATACATTTGATAACACATATAAATAAGTTGAGCATCTATAATAGGATCATCTTCTCCAAAAATCTCTAATCCAAATTGATGAAATTGTCTATATCTTCCAGCCTGAGGCTTATCATAACGAAACATTTCTCCCATATAAAAAAGTTTGACTGGTTTTCTCTTATTAAGCATTCCATGTTCTATATAAGCACGTACCACTCCAGCAGTTCCCTCTGGTCTCATACTCACTTTTTCTTTTCCAAGGGTTTCAAATGTAAACATTTCTTTTGAAACAATATCTGTTCCAACACCAACTCCTCTTACAAATAATTTACTATCTTCTAACATTGGCAAATCTATTCTTTCAAATCCATAAGCATGAGATATTGCTATAAATTTTTCTCTAACAAAATCCCAATAAAATTGATCTTCTGGTAATATATCCTTAAATCCTTTTACAAGATCGAGGCTTTTTTGTTTTTTTGATTTTTTTGATTTGGGCATTATTTTGTTATTTCGAGTCCATAATTAAATTTAGATGAATCAAAGGTAGATATTTTGTTTAGCGGAAGCCCTCTAAACCAAACCTTACCTATTATAAGAGATTTATTTACTGGACCTATTATTCTAGAATCTTTACTATTATTTCTATTATCTCCTAATACAAAATATTCATTATCTTTCAAATCTACCTCTTTTAAATAGCTAAATGTTTTATAGTCTTCTGGTAAATAATCTAATTCATTTATTTTTATAAATTCATCTGAATTTATTGCTTTTATATAAATTTCTCCATCTTCTATTTTTACACTTTCCCCAGGAAGACCAATAGTTCTTTTTATATAAAATTCTTTGTGATTTTCCGGGTTTTTAAAAACTACTACATCCCCTCTTTCCGGTGCCCCAAAACGATAACTAATTTCATCTATTATCAAATATTCTTTATCGTGAAAATTTGGTTGCATAGATGCACCATCTACCACAAACGGCTGTATAAGAAAATACCTAATCGGTAATATAATGGCTAGTGATATAATAACAGTTTTTGTTATTTCAAGTACAAAACTTAGCGACGATTTCCAAAAATGTCTTGATTTTGTATCTGTATTTAATTCATCATTTAATTGATCCATATTTTCATTTTTATTTTTTATAATTTTTGTTATATGCTTATAAAATACATTAAAATTAATACAAAAAAATTGTTTATATTAGAAATAATATAACACACAAAAAACAAAAAATCAAATATATAAAAAACTTAATTATATACTTGACATTATTTTATATATATTATCTAATACAAATTAACCCATTAACCAATTACTCAATCACTTCCCCTTCCGTATAATCTCCAAACAATTCATCTGGTAGATCATGAACTAGTTTATTCCAATCTTTTCCATATAACTCTATTGCTTTTTCTTCTGTCTTTATCCATCGTATAGTTCCGTTACTTCCTACTAGATATACTTTAGCTACTGTTGGTATCTTAAATAATATACCAGCATTGTATGGAACATTCTTTCCTAGTGTATAAGTAGCTAGTTCTTCTTTAGTTATTGTAATTACAAATGAAAAATCATCATTAAAATATGAATACCATATCTTTTCATTTACATATGAATGTCTAATATTGTCAGTATCTACAAAATAGACTGTACTACTATCACTTGTCTTTACCCACTTACCGGTTTTCCATATCTTATTTACTTCATTATTGTTTGTATTATCTTCTTCATTATTATTTTGTTCTTCATTGTTATTATTTTCATTATCATTATTATTCTGATTGTTGTTATTGTTTGTATTAGTATTACTCCATCCTCCACCTGTTGATCCTGATGATGGTCTATCTATTACATTTACTACTCTTGTAGAAGTACTTGTATTTCCTGCTGTATCACTTACAACATAAGTAACATTATATGCTCCTACAGTATTAATATCTATATTATTAGTTATTACTATACTACTTGTTATATTCCCATCTACTGCATCTGTAGCTGTAGCTCCTTCATCATAATAACTATCTCCTTTATATAATGATAATGGATTTGATCCTAGAATTGTTATTACTGGTCCTACAGAATCTATATAAGTATAATTAACTGGATAACCATTATTAACATTTCCATTTATATCACTATGCCATGTATTAACAAAGTCCCATCCTACATAAGTAGTGGTACTAGTTTGATCATATGGATATGTCATCTCAGCCGTTGTTCTAGGAGTACCTTTTCCCGTATCATCTGATTGACCTGATGTTTGTGAGTTGTAGTAGGAGGATGTGATTGTGCCACCATCATGATTTCCTCCTACTAATCCACCGATATCAGTATTACCTGTTATATATCCCATAGAATAACTATATTGTATTTCTCCCCAATTATCACCCACTAAACCACCAATATATTTATCTCCATTTATATCTCCTGTGGCATATGAATTTATTATAAGTGCACTATCATTATACCCCACTAAGCCACCAACAGCCTCATCTGTTCCACTTACATTTCCTGTAGCATATGAATTAACAATAATACCACCCCAAAGATCTCCAATAAGCCCCCCAATAGCCCAACTACCACCAATCACATTTATATTAGAATAAGAATTAGAAATAATAGTATCGTCACTTTCTCCTACTAATCCACCAATAACGCTAGAGCTTTCCGCAGTAGAAATATTACCAGATGTATGTGAATTGATAATTCTTCCATAATTATATCCTACTAATCCCCCAATAGCCCAACTACCACCAATCACATTTATATTAATATTTTCTAAAGAAATATTTTTTAAAATTGAAGCAGAAGATGTAAAACCAAATAAACCAACGCCATAACTATCAGCATTATTAATAAAAAGATTAGAAATTGTATGGTTATTTCCATCAAATGTTCCTCTAAATTTTGTACTATTATTTCCAATAGGATTCCAACCAACTCCTTCGTTGTATGGAGATACATCTAAATCAATATCTGATGTTTGCAAATAATAAGAATTAATATTTAAATCATTTCTTACATTATTTAAATCATCAGTTGAATCAACTAGATATAATTTGAATATAATATTATTTGAACTCATTTCTAATTGTTGTGCATCTTTTTCAAATACTGCTTTTATATAATAATTATAATCAACTTCTTCTTCAATGGTATTATCAATATATTCTGTATCTGATGTTAAACTTACCACTTTTACATCATTTCTATATATATCGTATCCCAAAAATGTATAGTCATTTGGAGTACTTATTGCATCCCAAGATAGTGTAATTTTAGTATCTGATATATTTGAAGATACATAAAGCTCAGAGTATTTCATTACTGTTGCTTTGCTACCATTTCCATAATCTTGATATACAACATATGGAGTTCCTGTAGCATCAATAGCGATGGAAATACCCCTTGCATCCTCTGTTGAAAAATCAGCACTACCAACATTTATCCAGTCTGAGCCATCAAATTTCATTACTGTTGCTTTCCCATTATATCCAAAATTTTGATACACAACATACGGTGTTCCTGTTGTGTCAATGGCAATAGAAGTAAAATATACTTGTCCTGCTGAAAATCCTGCAGAGCCAACATTTACCCAAGCCGAACCACTATATTTCATTACTGTTGCTTTCCAACTGTTTTCACCATCTCGATACGCAACATATGGTGTTCCTGTTGTGTCAATGGCAATGGAGGTGAAATCTGCTTGTCCCGCTGAAAATCCTGCAGAGCCAACATTTACCCATTCTGATCCATTGTATTTCATTACAGTGGCTTTATTACTATTTCCAGAATCATTATACACAACATATGGAGTTCCTGTTGCGTCAATGGCAATGGAGGTGAAATCTGCTTGTCCCGCTGAAAATCCTGCAGAGCCAACATTTACCCATTCTGATCCATTGTATTTCATTACAGTGGCTTTATTACTATTTCCAAAATCCATATACACAACATACGGTGTTCCTGTTGTGTCAATAGCTATGGATGTATAATCTGCTCGTCCCGCTGAAAATCCTGCAGAGCCAACATTTATCCAGTCTGCTGTAGCAAAAGATGTTTTTACACCTATTATGAGGAATAAGAATACTAAGGAGAAGAATACTAGTTTTTTCATACTTGTTTTATTATATTTATTTATTTTTTTCATAATGTTGTTATTAATATTTTATTAAAATAATATTAATCATTTTAATAATATTAATTGTATCACAAAATATGAGGGGGGGGGTAGAAGTAGATTTGATTTTATTTTAGAAGATTAAAAAGATGGAATACTAATGTGCTAATTACATACAAATTATACAAATCAGACTAAACTGTATAATACTAGTATTATCCCCATGAAAGACGAATCAATCTTGAGCTAAAGTATAAATTAATATATTGGTATAGCACTAAAACACTATTACCCAATATCACTACAATTTTAAATTATAAATGGGTTGGATTATTTTATTAATTTTATAGCATCTATAATATCAATTGGCTTTTCTATTTTATAATGAATCTTTATTTTATCTTTGTCATAACCCCAGCCATATTCAACTATCAAAATATTTTCATCTCTTATACCTATTTCTCTTGCTATATCATAATCAATAGTTCTATCCCCTATAGATATTATCTCATCTTTATCTAAATTATATTCTTCCAAAATACGATTTATTATTTCACTTTTTCTATGATTCACCTCACTTCTTCCAAAAATACCTTTAAAATATTTTGTTAAATTATATTTCTGTAATTTACTATTCACATCTTCTGAAACAGAATTAGACACAACAAAAAGATCATATTTTTCACTCAATATTTTTAAAACAATATCTATATTTTCAAACATTTTTGAATCTGATTTCAATTTTTCCCTATTAAATATTTCTTGAGCTTCTTTCTCGTGTTTATAGTCCAATCCTATATTTCTATGACACTGATGATAATCATATCCGTACATCTTTCTAAAACTATCTATAGATTCTGGTATTTTTAAATCAAATTTTTTAGAAATAATTTTGTATATCTCAAAAATATTTATAAATGAATTTACAATTACACCGTCATAATCAAATATCACAGCTTTTATCATATTTTAATTGTCCCACTTTAAAAATAAAAAGTAAACAAAAAAAATTGATCCTAAAATCAATTCTTTTTATAAATAATATTAACTATTTCTCTTATGTATAAAAATCCACTTACCAAATTCAATTGCCACTATTTCAAAAACGGCTATACCTCCCATTATAATCCAACCATTTACATCTAGAGCTACAGTTCTTAAAATTTTCTGAAAAAACGGCAAATAAATTCCTAAGAGCAACAACATAAAACTAACCAATGTACTTATTACAAGAACTTTATTATCAAATATTTTTATATCTTTTAATGACTTCTTTAGATTCTTACATGAATATACATATATAAGAGAATTAATACCAAGCGCTGTAAATATATATGTTCTAATAAGAGATAAATCATAGCCATTATTCAACAATATAAAAAACAAAGTAAAAAGACCTATATCAGTAAAAACTCCTATCACAAAAATTAAAAATTTCATTTCTTTATCGATAAGCGGTTCATCTTTAGGAATTGGTTTATTTTTCATAATCCCCTTATCACTCTTTTCAAATGCTAAAGCAAAATTTGGAAATCCTTCATTCACTATATTTATCCAAAGAATCTGTGCTGGCACAAGTGGAATTGGTAAACCAAAAATAATAGAACCAATCATAAGAAGTATTTCTGAAAATACATCAGACATAACATAGGTAATAATTTTTTTTATATTTTCAAAAATTATTCTACCCTGTTTTATTGCATTTACTATTGTAGAAAAATTGTCATCTAAAATAATTATCTCCGCGGTTTCTTTTGCTATATCAGTACCAGATCCAAGTGCTATACCAATGTCTGCTATTTGTATTGCTGGTGCATCATTTATACCATCACCTGTCATAGCAACTACTTCGCCATTTTCTTGTAGTGCTTTTACTATACGCAACTTGTGATGTGGACTTACCCTGACATAAACTGAAACTTTTTTTACCCTATCTCTTAAATCCAAATCACTTATTTCATCCAACTCATCCCCTGTTAAAATATTATTAGAATTCACATCCATACCAATCTCTATTGCTATAGCTTTTGCTGTCAATTTATGATCTCCTGTTATTATTATTGGTCTTATACCTGCTTTTAAACATAGATCTATTGTAGATTTTGCATCAATTCTTAAAGGATCTTTTAAAGCTATAAATCCTAAAAATGTCATATCTTCAAAATTTCTATCAAAATCACTATCTATATCTTGAATTTTCAAATTTCTTTTTGCAAATGCTATAAGTCTCAAACCCTTTATTGTAAATTTATCACTTATTTTTATAAGCTCATCTAAATTCTTATCTTGTTTATCAAATTTGCATTTTGACAAAACTATCTCAGGTGCTCCCTTACAAAAAATAACACCTTCTTCTAAATTATCTGAAATTCTATGAAGAGTAAGCATATACTTTTTCAAACTATCAAATGGAACTTCTGATATTTTTGGATATTTCTTTAATTGATCTTTGAGTGATATACCCATTTCCATGGCAGATAAAAGTATTGCCTTGTCTGTGGGTGAACCCATTATTTTTAGTTCTTTTAAAGGATCTTTTGATGCATTATCATCCTCTAAAAAAGCGTCATTACAAAGCACTCCTATTTTAAAAATTTCAAAAATATCTTCTGGAAGATTTTGTGTTTTTTGAAAATAATCAAAAACATTAAATTCTTTATTATTTAATATAACAGAAGAAACTTTCATTTTACCCAAAGTGAGGGTTCCGGTTTTATCCATACATATAACTGTCGTAGAACCAAGAGTCTCTGCGGCAACAAGTCTTCTTACAAGGGACTTATCTTTTAAAATATTTTGCATTCCTATAGTAAGCACAACGGTAATAGCCACAGGAAGTCCTTCTGGTATAGAAGATACTGCTACTGCAATACTAATAAGTAACATTTCCAATACATCTCTGTTCAATAAAATCCCAGCTATAAAAAGTAAAACACATATTATTGAGACTAATATTCCTATTGTTCTGCTTAATTTCTTTAACCTTGTTTGAAGTGGAGTATCCTCATCTACTGTCTGACTTATAAAACCTGCTATTTTACCTATTTCAGTTTCAAGACCAGTGGCCACAATAACAGCACTAACATTTCCCTTTACAATAGTAGTCCCCATATATATCATGGATTTTCTATCCCCCAAAGAAGAACCTACAGGAACTAAATGAGAACTTTTTTCTACAGGAATAGATTCTCCTGTTAAGACAGCTTCGTCCACCAAGAGACTATTTGATTCTATTATTCTACAATCCGCTGGAACTTTTGTACCAGATTGTAGAAATATTATATCTCCTGGCACAAGCCCATTTGTGTTGACGGTATATTGTTTTGAATTTCTTTTTACAAAAACCTCTTTTTTTATATAATGTCTTAATTTAGAAAGATCAGTATTTGCCTTATTTTCCTGAAAATAGCCTATAAAAGAATTTAGAAAAACTGCAAAAAGTATCACATACATATCAATAAACTCTTTAAAAATAAAAGATATGAATGCCGCAAAAAGCATAATATATATAAGAGGATTTCTAAATTGATTCAAAAAAATTTTATATCTAGAAACTGAATTTTGCTCTGGTAGCTTATTATAGCCAAATTTCAAAATTCTTTTTTTCACCTCATCCTCGCTTAAGCCGTTTATATTAGAATTCAAATCTATCAAAACACTTTTAAATGCTGTACTGTGGTAATTTTTATTTTTCATTGTTTATTTTCCAAATTTTTATTTATATCATAAATTATAACAAAAAATTTACTTTTATGATAAATTTATATATTATTAAATTATTATAAATATAAATAAAAATGTTTTTTGTAAAAATAATCATACTACTAATACTCTCTGCTTTTTTTTCTGGAACAGAAATAGCTCTTTTTTCCATGACTCCAGCTACAGTAAAATCACTTGTTTTAGCTAGGAAGAAAAACTCTAAATTAGTAGAAAAATTACTCAGAAATAAAAAAAGATTACTTGTTACAATACTACTCGGGAATAATCTAGTAAATATTAGTGCGGCTGGCTTAGCGAGTCTATGGGTTCAAGAAAGATTTCATACGGGGGCTCTTACTATAGCAACTGGTACAATGACATTACTTATTTTGATATTTGGTGAAATGTATCCAAAGGCTCTATTTCAAACAAATGCAGAAAAATTTGCACTGATATTTTCACCTATTATATATTTTTTGGAAATAATAGGATACCCAATTATAATACTACTTGAAAAATTACTAATAATACTCACAAAAAATAAGACAAGAAATCTTGTGTCAGAACAAGAATTAAAAGCATTTAGTAGGTTGGCTGTAGAAAATGGTGTACTACAATTCAAGGAACATGAAATGATAATGAATGTTTTAAATTTTGAAGACAAGTCAGCAAAAGAAATAATGACTCCTCGCTATAAAATGTCTATATTAAATGATGAGGCAGAAGTGGATCAAGTGTCATATTTTATGGCTCAAGAAGGATATAGCAGATACCCAGTATATCACAACCAAGAAGATAATATCATAGGTTATGTGCATGTTATAGATATAATGAAAGTATTAAATAGTGATGACAGAGAAAACCCATTATCAAAATATGTGGATCCTATAATAAAATTTGACGAAAATACAAAACTAGATAAAATATTTAAAAAAATGATAAGAAACAGAATTCATATAGCTCTAATTTATAGAAAAAAAGAACAATTACTTGGAATGGTGACGCTTGAAGATGTTTTAGAGGAAATAGTTGGTGAAATACAAGATGAGAATGATGTAGAAGATTAAATTTTACAAAAAACATACACCAAAAAGCAATATTTATTAAATATTGCTTTTTACTTTAAAAATTGACAAAAATAAATAAAATAATATACTTCTATAAATGAATAGTTTAAATATGAATAAAAATAAACTAAAAGTTCCAAAAAAATCAAAAAGAAAATATATTATATATTTTTTAATTTTGGCAATATCATATTTAAGTGGGTGTAGTAATAAAAATAAAAATGAAAACCAAGATCAAAATACACAAAAGCCAAAAGTAAAAATAATGAACATATCAAAATCAAACGAATCTATAATATTTGAAACAACTGGAATAGTAAAACCAATGAAATCTGTGACAGTAAAATCTCTTATAAACGGTACTATAGTAGATGCATATATTGAACAAGGAAACGAAGTGTTATCAGGTCAATCACTTGCCTATATATATGATGAAAATATAGAAACAAATTATGCAGCTGCGACAAATTTATATTCGATAGCTCAATCAAGTTATAGTAGTACTCTAAGCAGCGCAGAAGAAAATTTTAGACAAGCACAAATAAATTTGGACAAAGCACAAGAATCATTTGAAACAGCAAACTTAAATAATGAAGATACTAAAAAAAATACGGAAATAGCAATGGATGATGCTTTGATAAATGCAGTAATATCAAATGAATCATTTTTGAATACAACTCGAAACACATTGGATTTTGTAGATGGAATACTTGGAGTAGATGATGATATTGTATATGGTGGACTTTCAAATGTTTTTTCTGTAAAAGACATAACAATAAAAGAAAAAGCTCAAAGATTATATAGACAAACAAAAAGTGAATATGAAATTTCAAACTCTACAAATATAAATAGTAAAAATATAAAAAACAAATTAAACAATACAATCACTCTCCTAAGATTAGAAAAGGATTTGATAGATACGACTCTTTCTGGATTGTACTCAACTATTACATCTGCTGATTTTTCTCAAACGTCACTATCCACTCTTATGACAAATGTAATAACTTATCAATCGTCAATATCTGGAGCTCTATCACAAGCACAACTATCATATCAGGCAATAAATAATTTGGAAGTCACAAACAAAATGAAGCTAGATCAAAGTCGAAGCGCTCTTAAAATATCTGAGCTAGGACTAGAGAGCGCAAAGACGGCTCTTTCAAATGCAGAACAAAACAAAATACTCACTATAGGTGGAGCTGCAAACAGTTTACAGGGAGCAAAAATAAATTTTGATCTAAGTTCAATAAACAAATCAAGACAAGATATTACTGCTCCATTTTCTGGTGTAGTATCCAAAAAAATGATAGAAGTTGGAGATGAAGTATCCCCAGGGCAAGTATTGTTTGAAATATCTGTTATAAATTATGTAAAAATAGAAAGCTCTATTCCCTATGATGATATGAATTATTTAAAAATAGGAGATGAAGTTACAATAAACGACAATATAAAAGGAATATTATCAAAGATAGATCCAGTAGCAGACTCAATTAGCAAAAAAATAAATATTGAAGTAGGTTATGACAATTCAAATATGGAACTTGTACCAGAGAGTTTTGCAAATATCAAAATTCCACTTAGTAAATTATCAGAAGATAATAATGTATATATAATACCTCTAAAGTCTGTAGATCTAGAACAAGACAAGGCAACAGTAAAAATAATAGAAGACAACAAAATAAAAATCAAAGAGGTAAAATACCTACAAATTACAAGTGACAAAATTGTAATAAGTTCTGGATTATCAGAAGGAGATCAAGTTGTAATAGAAAATGGAAAACTACTAAGCGAAGGAACAGAAGTTGAATTAGAAGAATATTAAATTTTTATATAAATAACATCTTATAAAAAAATGGATCAAGATACTGAAAACAAAAATATATTTGAATCTAAAACAAATTATAAATTCGAAAGTCAAAATTCTTTTGTAGGATTTTTTATTAAAAATTTTAGATTTTCTTATCTTATTATAATGGCAATATTTATTCTTGGTGCTGTGAGCCTTGCTACACTACCAAGAGAATCAGATCCTGAAGTAAAAATACCATATGCCCTTGTAACAACAATATATTCAGGTACATCTCCAGAAGATATTGAAAAATTAATAACTGATAAAATAGAATCAAAATTAGATAATTTGGAAAATGTAAAAGAAATAACATCAAATTCAGCAACTGGAGTATCTTCTATTTTTGTACAATTCGATCCAGACATAGAAATAAATGAAGCAATAAGAAAACTTCGAGATTCTGTAGAAACAGCAAAACCAGATCTACCAAAAGAAGCAAATGATCCCATGGTTACAGAAATCAGAACAAATGATTTCCCCATAATCACATTTAGTTTGTTTGGAAATTATAGTAATTCTCAACTTCAGGATTATGCTGACTTGATGAAAAAAGAATTGGAAAGTATAAAAGGAGTTTCAAAAGCTCCTATTCTTGGGGAATTGAAAAGAGAATTTCAGATCACAATAGACAAAAGAAAAATTCAAGGATATGGATTGGATATAAATACAGTAGTAAATGTTTTATCTCTATCAAATATAGATATGCCACTTGGCAATATAAAAATAGATGGCTATGAATATAATATAAGAACTGAGGGTAGATTTACAGAAGCTCAACAATTGAATGACATTATAATAACCTATTACAATAACCAACCTATATACCTAAAAGATATCTCTGATATAAAAGATAATTTCAGGGAAAAAACTACGATATCTAAACTCGGAATAAAAAATGGACTTCCTCAAAACACAATGTCTCTACAGGTTTACAAAAAAACAGGTGGAAACATATTAAAAATAGTAGATGATTCACGTGCCAAAATTCAAGAATTAAAAGACAACAAAAGAATACCAGAAGATTTGGATATAAAGATTACAAACGACAACTCTATTTATATAAGGAAAGATTTAAATACACTTGGCACAAATGCAATACAAACAATATTTCTTATAATATTAATAATATTTATAGCCATGGGGTGGAAAGAATCTTCTCTCGCTATATTTGTAATACCTCTAACTTTTCTAATATCATTTGCATTCTTGAAATATATAAATTTTACATTGAATAGTATGACAACATTTTCTCTCGTACTATCATTGGGACTTTTAATCGATACTGCAATAGTTGTAATGGAAGGAATATTTGATGCAATGGAACACAAAAATATGAATGCAACTGAAGCAGCACTTCATACAGTAGCAACATTTAAATGGCCACTTATATCAGGAACAATGACTACAATAGCAGCATTTGTACCTATGTTGCTTGTCTCTGGTATAATGGGTGATTATCTAAAATATATACCTATCACTGTCTCATTTACATTATTTGCTTCACTATTTATATCACTTACTATATTACCAACACTCGCCTCTAGAATATTAAAAAAGAAAAAAAATAGACATGAAAAAGCTAAACAAAAAGAAAAAACAAAATTACAAAATATAATAGATCCAGAAATTCCGCTTCTTGAAAGATTATTAATGCCAATAAAAGAAAAATATGCAAATGTACTATTAAAAATTTTGAAAAACAAAAAACAAAAAAGGTCTATACTTTTGATATTTACCTTATTATTTTTCCTCGCTGTTAGCATGCCAATTTTTGGATTAATAAAAATAGAAATGTTTCCTACTATAGATTTTGATTATTTTTATATAAACATAGAAGCTCCTGTAGGAACTGTATTTGAAGAAACAAACAAAAAAGTAAGCACTATTGAAGAATATGTAATGAATATATCTGAAATAGAAAATTATGTTACAACAATAGGTGCTTCTCAAGGGTCATACGGAATGAGTGACAATTCATCTAGTAAATCAAATCTAGCAAATATTACAGTAAATCTTGTAGACGAAAAAAATCGAAAAAAGACTAGTTATGAAATAGCACAAGAAACAAGAGATTATTTTGAAAAAAACAATCATGAAGATATAAAAATAACAGTGCCTCCTATGCAAGCTGGGCCACCATCTGGTTCTCCTGTAGAACTAAGAGTTAGTGGTGAACAATTGGAGACACTCACAAAAATTGCAAATGATATAAAACAAATATTATCTGAAATTGATGGTACTAGAGATACAGAAACAGATATAGAAAATACTACTGGGCAATTCGTAATACAATTAGATCAAAAAAAACTTAGTTATTACAATCTCAATGTAACTGGAGTAGCAATGTCACTTAGACAAATAATGTATGGAGTTTCTGCTACAGAAATCAGCAAAGAAGGAAAAGATATAGAATTGAAAGTTGGATATGATGAAAAAGAATTCAAAAATATTGAAGATGTCAAAAATATACTCATAAATTCTCCAAAGGGACAAATATCTCTCGCCTCTTTGTCCACTATATCATTTAAACCAAGTGTAGCATCTGTAAAACACAAAGATTCAAAAAGGATAATAAATATAGCATCTTCTGTAGAAACTGGAAAAAATGCAAACACTATACTCAAAGAATTGCAAAAAAGATTACAAGGATATAACCTACCAGAAAACTATTACATAGATTACGGTGGTGAAAGTGAAGACATACAACAATCATATACGGATATGTTTACATCACTTATCGTAGCTGTAATACTTATTGCATCTATATTGATATTACAATTCAATTCTTTTAAACAACCTTTTATAATAATGTTTATGCTCCCATTATCACTTATAGGAGTAATACTTGGTCTTACAATACTTAGATTAAATTTTAACATTACATCATTTATAGGTGTGGTATCGCTAGCTGGAATAGTAGTAAATGATGCTATAATTTTAATATCAAAAATAAATGAAAACATTAGAAATTGTAATATGGATTTCTATGATGCAATACATGAAGCAACAGTATCAAGACTTCAACCAATAATACTTACAACTGCGACTACCGTAATAGGATTATTACCGCTTGCACTTAGTGACCCTATGTGGGCAGGGCTTAGTTATTCAATAATTTTTGGATTAACTTTTGCCACATTACTCACATTATTTATAGTTCCAATAATGTATACAAATTTTGAATATAAAAAATGGAATAAAAATTGTATGATTGATGAATAAAAACTCAAAGAATTAAAAAAATAAAAGGTACTAGTATTTTACTAATACCTTTTATTTTCGTCATAAAATGCTAATATATTACTATGAGATTAAATCAAGCAAACAATTTAAAGGATAACCCTATAGGTAGGCCTAGTGTCTGGGAAAAAATAGATACAAACGAAATTGGACAAGGTAGATTCTTTACAGAAGGCACTTATGGAAATAAAAAAAATTTAGGATTAAAAGGACAGCTAAGTAAAATCAGAAGGCTTGGTAGATTTGGGGCTACACAAAATCTATCCAAAAAAAACATAGAATCAATATATGATATAGTGTCTGATAGATTGAAAAAACACTCAACAAGTGGAAAAGCACATATAAATAGATTGGACAAAAAAGCAATAATGGCAGAAGCTGAAAAATTAGTTAGAACAGATTCAAAATTTACAAGATATGACAAAGCTGATGTTAAAAGTATTATAGATGCAATGGCGGAAAAAATGAGAGATAAAAGCTTGGGAAAAGAAAGATATAATGTAAATGAAACACAACAAAATCAAGAAAGCACAGGAAATAAAACAATAAACGCACCAACATATATAGAGATAAATACACCAACAATGAATGATTTAGATTTTATAAATACAAAAAATGAGAAAGAAGATTTAGAAACACCAGATGAACAAAATTATGAAACCCGTACGAAAAATATAGAAAATAGAAGTGAAAAATCAATACAAATACCAGATATAAAAGATCTACCAGACATGCCAATATAAAAAATATTTTTTATTTAAAAATTAATTTTAATTTTAAATAAATTGTAGTATACTATAATAAATCTATTAATATTAAATACTTTTATATATGAATTCACAAGAAGATAATCAGCCTCCCGGAGTCAAGATTAATTTATTTAATAATATTATTTAATTTTTAATAACTAATTTAGAATTAGTTTTTTATTTTGATTTTTTATGAAAAAAAACAACGAACACAATAACACAGAAAAAAATATAATAGAAGGAAAAACTATTTTACTAGTAAATACAGGTTCCAGTAGAAAAAGATTTATTCTACAAAGAATAAAAAAACTTGGGGTAAAGATAATAGCCCTAAACAAAGAAAAAAATTGGGCACAACCATATGTAGATGAATGGATTTGTGCTAATACAAATATTCATAGTGAAGCAATAAAAGCTGTAGAAAAATTTATAAAAAAAAATACAAAAATAAAAATAGACGGAGTAATTACTTTTTGGGAAGATGATGTACTTTTAACTTCAAAATTAGCTGAAAAATTTGATTTTACAGGAATTCCATATAAATCGGCAAATATAGCAAGAAATAAATTTTTGTTTCGAGAATTCTGCGAAAAAAACAAAATTCCACATATAAAACACATGATTCTATCATCTGAAAAAGATATAGATAAAGCTATAGAAATACTTTCTTTTCCACTTGTCATAAAACCAGTTTATGGATCAAGTAGCGCATATGTAATAAAAGTAGAAAACAAAGAAGAACTTCTTCAAAGTTTCAAATATATAAAAGAGTCTATGTCAAAATCCGTAGAATCATCTCTAAATGATGGGCTTGATGTAATGGTTGAAGAATATATTGATGGCGATGAAGTAGATATAGATATTTTAATTCAAAATGGTCGTTTGAAATTTTATTCTGTTTCAGATAATGACAAAACAAATGAACCATTTTTTATTGAAACCGGAAGATCTACTCCATCAAATCTACCTATGTCATCACAAGATGATCTTATAAATATGGCATATGAATGTTTGGAAAAAATTGGAATACAAAATGGATGTTTACATTTTGAAGCAAAAGAAACAAAGAACGGTCCTATTCCAATAGAAATAAATCTTCGAATGGGCGGAGATGAAATGTATTCTTCTGTAAAAGTCGCTTGGCATGTAGATTTAATAGAAAGTGCATTAAAAATCGCAATGGGAATATATTTACCAGAAGCAAAAAAATTAGACAGTCCATATAAATACATTGTTTCAAAAGATTTTATATCAGATGAATCAGGAATATTATCAAGATTAAATATAGATGAAAAATTAAAAGAAAATAAATATGTAAATGAAATTCAATTTTTCAAAGAAATAGGAGATTCTATATTTATGCCACCTGAAGGATATGATTATTTGGGCTGGATTACAGTTGTAGGAGACAATTATCTAGATGCACAAGATAATTTGGAAGAGGCTACAAAATTAGTAAATTTTGAAGTTGCTCGTTTTCATCCAATGTCCTCTATTGGAAAAACTTCTCGAAAGAATAGTTTTTCTTTTTCAGCACTCAATCATTCTTCAATTATTATAGACAAAACAAAAATAGAAAAAATTAGAAAAATGTCTATTGCGAATCAAAAAAATCTCCACATAGGAATAGCCTGCAATATTTATGATGACAAAAATTCACTTATTGAAAATGAATTAGCATCTGTCGGAAAAAATATTGAAAAAGCACTAAAAGAAAGGGGTTACAAGGTTACATTTTTTGATTTCAACAATATTACAAAAGTATTCAATGATTTAAAAACAAGTGACGTTGATATGGTTTTTAATGTTTGTGAAAGAATAAATGATTCTAGTTTACTCGAGCCACATGCTACATCTATTTTAGATGTACTTCAAATTCCATATACTGGATCAAATCCATTTACATTGGGACTTTGCATAGACAAAATAAGGGTTAAAAAATTATTAACATATCATAAAATTCCTACTCCAAGATGGGACTATTTATATTCATTAGATGACGAAATAAGAGATGATTTAAAATATCCACTTATTGTGAAACCTGCAAATACTGATAATTCAATTGGTATTACAAATGATTCTGTTGTAACAAACAAAGAACAATTAAAAAAACAATTACACAAGGTAATGATAGAAATTGGAAGACCAGCATTAATAGAAGAATACATAGAGGGGGATGAGTATGATGTTTCAATAATTGGTAGTAATGAAGATGATTTAAGAGTTTTGCCACTTTCAAGATCTATTTTTAATAATATGCCCGAGGGTTATTGGCACATATATCCTTTTGAAGCAAAATATACAGATGATAAAAATTACAAAAAAATAATAATACAGCGTCCACCAAAAAATTTAAACAAAAAATTGGAAACACTTATATCAGAAATAGCACTTGATACTTACAATATTTTGGATTGTCACGATTACGGCAGAGTTGAAATAAGAGTAGATAAAAACCATAATCCATATGTACTAGAATTAAACCCAAATCCTTCTATAAATATTAGCGATTGTGTTCCTAGTGTAGCAAAATTGATAGGTTTGAATTATGGGGATTTTATAGAGGAAATAATAAGACTATCTATTAAAAGATACAAAGATAATCCACCCTATTTTCATTTGCAACCAAATATTATTTAAAAATCAAACATAATATATTATGTACAGTTAACAGTCAAGGGTTACACTTTCTAAATACTTTTCATGAGGAGTAAGTCCGTTAAGGGTTAAATGTATTCTTTTAAAATTGTAATAATTTAGCCATTCATAAGGAGTGTTCCAAATT